>JAGLIN010000034.1 GCA_023142975.1 Candidatus Parcubacteria bacterium | reverse complement strand
ATTAAAATCTCCTCTCAAATCAACTTTATCCATTTTTCCTAAAAGTTTAGCAAACGCTACCACAGGATGATCTGGAAGTATTCTTATTTTTATTATGCTTTCTTCTCCTTCAACTTCTCCAATTTCTATTCCAGGAAAATCTATTCCAAGAGCCAATATTTGATTTGCATCCCATTTGCCATTTTCTTTCACAAATTTTGAAAAACATTTTTTGCCTCCCCTCTCATCTTCAACTTCTTTTGTGTCAACTCCTGCGCTTTCAGCGATTTCTTTTTGTCCTTCTGTAAGTTCAATCCACTTTTGATTCAAACACATCCAATTGCTTTTTTCTTCTTTATCGCGCCCCAAACCATCTATTCTTTCCTTGCCATATTCCTGCTCAATAATTAATCGTTCGTCTTCCATTCTTACCTCAACCCCCCCCTCATCTTCTTCTGTTTTTTCGTGTCTAACTATTGGTACCCCATACTCCTCTAAAGAACTTTTAAATTCTTCTAATAATTCTTCCCTTGTTTTTTCTTTTTCAGATTCCACTGCTGAAAATTTTTCTTCAAACATATTTTTATCTTAATAAATTATTTATAAATTCTTCCTCAGCCTCATCTTTAACATTATAGTCGCAATTCCAAAAAATATCCAGATCAAAATAGCGTAAAAAAGCAAAACCATTTGAGGCGCCAAGATAGTCAAAAGTATGCCAGCTAAAAATGGAGACAACGCTTCAAGCAAATAACCAAATATGGTTAGAACAGCAATAATTTCTGCTCTGTGTTCGCTTTCAATATTTTTTATTTCCAGAACTCCTCTTGCCGGACCACCTATTGCAAGTCCGACAGAAAATAGTCCCGCTAATATCCAAAACATAGATAAACTTATAGAAAAAGCCATAATAAAGGTTGAAATTCCCATTAGAAAAAAAGCCCATCTCATTCCGGTCATATATGATCTTTTGTCAACCAACTTTCCTGCGAAGGGAAGAACGATCATTGCTATAACTCCCTGAGTCGCAAACACGCTTCCTATTATAGTATTTGAATCAATAAAAGAAAGGATGATTAAAGGGTATAAAATAATCTCCACAGACCACATCATTCTGAATGGAATTTCAAAAAGAAAACGATAAACAAGATATGGTTTTGATAATATATATTTTATTCCAAAAAGATAATTATATTTCTTTTCTGATTTCTTGATCTCTTCTTTCTCTTTGCCAAAAAATTTCAAGGCAAGAAAAAATGGAATTAACAGAACAAGAAATTGCAAATAATAAGGCGCGCCTAAGAAATATCTATCAGCAACAAACCCGCCAAGTATCGCTCCAAAACTGCCCGCAATTGACTGGGCGGAATATAAATATCCCAAGAGCTTTCCTTGATTTTTTTCCGTTGAAAGATGCTCCTGAAGATACGCGATCAAAAGTGGTCCCATTGCCGCGCCGGCAAAACCGAAGATCAACTTCCCGCCCATATACTGCAGGATATTTGTAGAAGTCGCGTAAATCAAAGGATAAACGATTGCCAAAGCGGCCCCCGCGATTATAAATTTATTCTTTCCGTAAGTCCGAGAAAGCCGCGCAAAAATAAGAGCAATTAGAGACAAGCTCAGAGTCCCAAGGGTAAAAGTAAATCCCATCAGCGCGGAATTTTCAGTCAAGCTGGAAATAAATCTCTGCTCAATCGGCGCAATCAAACTCCCTGAGAAAACAACAGAAATAGACATCAAAAAAACAACAAGATATTGTTTTTTGAGATTTCGAAATTCTAAATTCATATTTATAATTTAAGCTTCCCTTTTTCAATCCTTTTTAATTCATCATCTAAAAATATCAGAGTTTCTTGTTTTAATATTTTCCTGATTTTTTGAAACTTATCAGAAGAAAGCAGAAAATTCAGATCTTGATTTATTATATTTTGATTAATCTTTTTTTCAATAAAATTTATTAATTCCTGAAAAAAGAAACTTAAAGAACTGTTTCTTCTTTCAATAATAACTTTTTCATTATATCCAAATCCTTGCATAAAAAAATGATGGATGTCATATAAATCTCTTCCGGCAATAGAACCATTTTTTTCAAAGCGTTCAATTAAAGCGACCAACTTATTAGCAAACATAGTTTCAACTGTTTGACACATAATAATTCTGTCAATCTCATTAAATTTATGAGCTTGATAAATATTAAATTTAGGTGGCGGAAAAGTTATATCTACTTTGATTGTGTTCCTCCGATCTTGATTGGAATTATACTTTAAAAAATATTGCGGAACCTTGCTGCTTTTGTCCTTAATAGATAAGTCCAATTTTTTGAATACACTCTCCAATTCTTTTCTGGTGTTTTTCAATCCTTCTGTTCCTCCAATATAATCAAAATCAAGGTCAACTGAAAACCTGTCTAAAAACCCGAGCATGGCCGCGCAAGTTCCGCCCTTGAAATATAAAACATTTGCTAAATTTTGATTGTCGTATATAGCCGAAAGCAAACGATAAAGCCACGCTTTGTGAATCGCGTCTTGTGGATTTGGTAAAATCATTTTTATTAAATTTAAAAAACAGTAATTAGAACAACGATATGATTATTTATAACGTTCCGCCGTCAAAGGATAGCCAATTTCTCTTTGCAACTTTTTAACTTTTTTCCAGTTTATTAATTTATCAGCGTCAAAATGAACTTTGGAATTAAAATACAATAAATCAGCAACCGCTCTTTCAGCACTTGCTATTTTTATTCCATCTTTTTCAAAAACACCGACGGGATTAAATAAATATTTCTCGCTTAATTTTCTTGAAATATATTGATTATCTCCAATTGAAAACTTTTTTGACTTAGAACTAACTAAAGTAATCGCGCTAATGCTTTGTTGAATTATGCCAGCGTTGAATAATACAGTTTCCGTACTAACATAAGTAAATTGATGCAAAGCTTTTGCACCCAAAAGCAAGGGATTTATTTGTTCAATCGGCTTAATTGAATAAAACCCTTTGTAAATCCTAAAAAGAGATCCTTTTTTTACATATCTTTTTACCGTAGTATAAAGCGTATTTGGATCTTTTATCTGCCACAAACTCGCAAGGTCTTTAGCGTGAAATACCACCTCTCCAATTCTTGCTATTTGCGCGAATCTATCGCCTTTTTGGATATTTTTATTTAATTTTACGATACTTTTTTCTGTACTCATATGTACAGGATAACATAATGGTATAATTTAGTCAAGGTTTAATTTTTATTTTATAACTTCTGTTTTATAATTTTAAAATTTCTATTCCTCGCCTTTTAATCCCGTCATATCTTCATTCACAAACTCTTTCCGATGAGACCAATGCCTGTCTATCTGGGTGTTTTTTCATACCGTTTTATATATTTCCCTTTCGTCTCTGGAAATAAAATATCAATTATTTCACAAATAGCTAAAAGGTATCTATTTACAAAATTTTTTAATGTTATAGGATACAGATAGATTTAATCAATTATGTTTAAAAACAAGTTAAAAAATAATTTATTAATATTGCCCAGATGGAAACCTTAAAAATTAAACGTATAGATAATATAGAAGAAGCAAAAAGTGTCTGGATGAAATTAACTCCCGACAAAACAATTTGCGACAATTGGAATTTTCGTTATTGCTTTTATAAATATTTTAATTATCCATTACATTTTTATGTAGGATTAGATAAAGAAAAAATTGTCGGACTGCTTCCTTTGCAATATAATGAAGAAAAAAGATATTTAGAATTCTTTGGCGGCAGTTTTATGAGCGACAATCGTATTTTTATAAAACCGGAGTATAAAAAATGTATCCCGCAGTTTTACGGTTCTATTTCACAAACCGCAGAATTGAGAAGTATTATTGGAGAAGACCTGTTTACAAAATCTCTTGATGTTTACAGATATAAATATGTCGCGGATCTTTCAGGATTGAAAAGCGGGGATGATTACTTTGCTAAAAAGTTTAAAGCAAGATCTAGAAAAAAGCTAAGAAACAAATTAAAATTAGTTGAACCATTAAAACCAAACATAATTACAAACAACTATGATGATTTGGATTTAATGATGAATTTAAATAGAAAAGCGTTTGGAGAAAAATCCTCATTCAGCAAACCTTATCGTAGTGAAATATTCCACGATTTGCTTAAATTAGATTTTGATTTCTGTCTGTTATCTTTTGTTGTTAATGACAAAAAAGAAGCTATTTCTTTTTCGCTAAAATATAAAGATACTTATGTTTATATTAATTCCGGTACTAATAAAAAAGACATGCCAGATATCGGCAGCTATGTTATCTTTAAACAAATAGAAAGGGCTATAGAAATGAGAGCAAAATCGTTAGACGCGAGAAGAGGCGATTCCGGATGGAAAGAAATTTGGCACCTGGAAAAATTTCCACAATACATGTTTATGAAGAAATAGTTTAGCAAAATATGTTTTATCGTATTTTACAAAGTTATTTTACTTTTATCTTTATAATATCTCTTATACTTTCTAAATCTTCATAGAAAGTTTTTTTATTTGTGTTATTTAATGTAATACGCAATGTGTGCAAATAGCCGTCTTTCGCTAATCCCACTTTTTCACCTGTCTTATTTTTAACTACAAGACTGAAAAAAGAATCTAACTTTTTTACTTTGTTAATCCCAACTATAGACTTTAGCCGCCCTTCTTTTTCGGGAAAAAATTCTGCTACAGCAGAGTATGAGACTATTTTCTTTTTAATTATAGGTTTTTTGCCCAATCTAACCGATAAATAATTCTCTATATGTTTTATTCCATAAGACAAATCTAACATTATATTTCGATATGCTCCTAATCGCGGTCCGATCTCAACTATTTTCCAACCGTTTCTTGTTTTTATAAGTTCAATGTGAGCCGCTATATTCCTTAAACCAATCGCCAAAATACTTTTTCTTGCCGCAAGAGAAGCGTCTCTAATATCTTGCTTATTTAAATCGGAAGGAACAATTCTAGTGTGAATATGAAAATCATCAATACCTACTTCTTTGGCTTGGATTTCGCATATAAAAGGAGTAAGATATATTTTCTGGTCCCTGTTAATGTATGCATCAACTGAATACATTTTTCCATTCATAAATTCTTCAGCCAACACAATCGGTTTATAGTACCTGTTTTCTTTTTTGTAAATTTTGTCTATGACAGTAAATGTTCTGTTTAAATTTTCTTTAAGTTCTTTAAGGTTATTGGAAACTGTTACCAGTTTACTTCTGTCTAAATGCGCTGGCTTTAAAATACATGGAAACCCTATTTTATTAGAAATCAGATCAACGCTATTTCTATTTTTCACAAGCATAAATTTCGGCGTTATCTTAGAATCGTATTTTAAGAAAGCTTTTCTCATCTTTGATTTATCAACTCCTTTTTCGATTGAATCCGCTGGTGGATTATTTTGAAGTTTTATTATTTTTAAAACATTGCAATACAAGGTAGCAAAATTTTCAAAAACCAAAATAACAGCTACGACTTGTTTTTTTATTTTTTCTAATTTCTTTTTTATTTGTTTTTCATTCTCAATGTCACATTTTATTAAATAGTTTATCTTCTCCTTATTTTTTGAAGATAACAACAATTGAGCATTAAAATCCATTACAACAGCAACTTCAAGATCAAGATTTATTTTCTTTCCTACTCCACCAATAGCCTCTATATATCTATTAGGAACATTTCCAACAAATAAGATGATGTTTTTTGTTTTCATATTCTTTCTTATAATAATTATTATTCGTCTTTCAATCCAGTTTTCTCTTCATTCATATATTTATCTCTATAGCCCCATTGTCCTAAATGTTTTGGAGTATTCTCGTCATACCATCCTTTTTCTTTTATATAATCCGCTGTCCAGCCCTTGTCTTGCCAAATTTGCTTAGCAACATCTTTTGCCATTTGCAAACCTTTTTTGTAAGTGTACGCTCCCATCTTTATTAAATATGATATAAACTTGGGATCTACTTTTGACAAACGCAAATACTTTTCCAGCTCTTGCCCAGACTCTATTTCATCCATTTCAAACGCTTGGACTTCTCCTTCAAAATAAATTTTATCTTTTGGAAAATACATTCCTCCTTGCTTCGGATCAAATCCTCTAAAAATTCTTAGACATATTTTTTCCACAGAGTCAATCGCTTTTAATTTGCTTTCTTTTTCCAAATCAGCAATTTTATTTTCTAAATTTCTGTCTTTATTATCCAAATCTTCAGATTCATCTTTCAAATTATAATATCCGCTTTTATACAATTCTTCTTTGTAGTTTAAATCGTAAAGATATTTATAAACTTGGGCAAAATTATATCCATCTTTTATTTTCTCCATCGCTAAAACGAAATATATTTTATTACTGTTGTATTTAAAAGACGGATCTAAATCATTAAATATTGTTTTTCTTATTTCCCTCTCGCTTTTCATTGCAATTCCCTCACTGGATACATCCCATCCTTTTCCCATTCCTCCTTTAAGCCCCTGCTTTGTATTATAAACATCGGTCACAACATGCCTGCCTATTTCATGAGCAACAAGCTCAAGAAGCCTAATCCCGTTGACTTTCTTATCTGGCGGTATTAAAACAACGGGATGATTATATTTAGAAGTGCCTTCTCTTGCTGTAGTAATATTACTAACACTGTTGTCAATAACAGCTTCATAGCCACTATCTTTTAACCCAGCTTTTACTATAGCTATCTCAAAATAATTTTTTATATCCTCAGCATCAAATTCATTGTTTTCTAAAGTAATCTCCAGCTCTGATTTTTCCGCTTTGTTTTCTAAAAACGCCAAATTTTGCTCGTAAGCTTCGTTTGCCTTTAAACATAAATCGTCATTAATATTCCCATAAATAATTTTAGAACTCTCAAAAGCTTTTTTCAAATCTCCTTCTTTTAAATGTTTATGAAAATTTATTTTAGCTTCTGCTATCTCTATTAACTCAAAAGCGATTTTAGCGATATTTTCACTTTCACACTTACTTTTGATTTCTTCTTCCAATTCTTTTAGTTTTGACACTCTATTTTCCAAATCTTCAATTTCTATTTTTTCTATTTCGGGATATGTAAAAACAGGACACATTTCAAGATATTCTTCGTCACTAATATCTCTTTCATCATCAAGATATTTTTCCATCTTTTCAAGAAATAAATTAAATTCTTCTTCATAACTTATTCCATTTCTGCCTTTTGGTTTAATAAAAGAAAATGTATCATATTTTTTCACAATTTCATTTATTTCACCGGAGTATTTAATCAGTTCCTCCAGTTCTGGATTTATTTCAAGTTCTTCTACTGTTGATTTTATTTCATTTTCATTACAACCCAGCATTTCGTTTTTTATTGCTTCCGCTACTGTTTTCTTTTTTATTTCCACTACTTCATCTTCCACTTCCTTTCTCTCTTCCGCTTTTTTAATTTCAGAAATTGTTGATTTTATTGATGATTCTGCTTTTGGTTCTTCGTGCTTCATAAGTTTACTCTAATGTTAATAATTATTTTGCATCCTTCCCAAAAACCGCCCTCGTCTTTTTACTCGGATCCACCAAAAATCTCCCCAAACTCCTCCGCCCTATTATAACTGGAAACTCTAAATGGCTTCTATCCGTCACGGACATTTTGGAAATTAATTTAATTCCTGATAGTTCTATATTCATTTTTATAAGCAAGCGATAAGAAACACCATGGCTGGATTTGATGACAACCGTGTCAAAATCATCGCCCCATTTATCTAATTTGTCTTTTATTTTTTCATCTAAAATCTCTTTAGTCACGTTATTTTCTATTTCTAAATCTTTAACGACTTCTTTAAATTCATCTATTACTTTCTCATAACCTAACTTTCTCGCCAACTCCTCATCTATCGACGAACGGTCCGCGCCCGTGTCTATTTTCGCCTTCAACTCTATTTCCTCTAATTCCCCTCTTGAGAGGGGTATTTTTGTTGGCTCCATACTCCGTGTGGAGCCTTTTGCGATTTCAATTCCAGCTTCTTTTCCAATTTCTTCATTCTTAATTCCTAATCCCGAGTCCTCGGGATTCATAATTCCTATCTTAATCGTCTCAATAATTCCCAAAACCTGCTTCCCGGAAATATCTTCAATCTCTTCTTCAACCTCGCCGCCAAATAAATCTTGCGCGATTCTAATTCCATGCGCTTCGTTTTTTACTTTCAACCCGCTTACTTTTTTTAATCTATATTTGAGCGGCGCCAAATTGGCGATCTGAATAGAAAGTCCCGCGTGGGCGTTTACTTCCAAAACTACTGGTCCGCGTTCGCTGTCAATCGCGATATCAACTCCGATATATCCCAGCTTTGAAATCTCCTGGCATTTAATCGCGATTTCTAAAATTTCTTTCCACTGAGGAATTCTAATTCCGCTTAATTTGAATTTTGTGTCTGGCGTTTTTTCAATAAGCTGATCATGCATCACAGCATTGGTTGTCACGCCCGTAGCAATATCAACGCCCAATCCTATTCCACCCATATGCAAATTCGCTTTTCCGCCAGATTCTTTTGTCGGCAAACGAAGCATCGCCATCACAGGAACTTTGTTATAGACAATTACCCTGATATCAGGAATTCCTTTGTAAGAATATGGCTTGAGAATTTTTAAAAGTTTAATTCTCTCTTCAAAAAAAGCGATATCGGAAGCTCCTGAAAAAGAATAGAATCCTTCAAAAATATCCATAACATGATTTCGCAAATCCTTGATCGTCATTTTTCCGCCTTCTGTTGAAACCCAGCTTTGATCTTTTTTCTGTCCAAAAATTACTTTGATCCCTTTCCCGCCGCTTCCGCAATTCGGCTTCAAAACAAAACTTTTCGGCAAGTCGTCCCATTTAAAAACTTCCAGCTCTTTTCTGTTTCTAATAACGCCATAGATTTTAGGAACTGGAATTCCAGCCTTAAAAAGCGCTTCCTTGCTCCGCAGTTTATTATTCGCAAGATGAATCGCGCCCTGAAGATTATTTGGTCTGATATAAGAAAGGTTTCTCGCGTTCATCCCGAGGAGACCTTTGCTGTTTTTGAGGAAAGTAAACATAATTAAATTGGATTAAGAAATTTATTTATCAACATTCTTCATAACCTCCCTAAACCTCAAATACTCGCTCAAACGAATTCCAGTCCAGCGGCCTAAGAAGATATTGATAACAAATAATAACAAAATATATTCTGGATGATCAAGAACTAAATTTTTGAAAATATCCCAGATGATAAAATAATAGCAGGCAATGGAAATAACAAGCGTTTCAATAGAAAGAACTGCTGCTGTTCTAAATCCTTTTTCAACTTGAGTGGAAATAAATTTTTCTATTAAAGTTATCAAAATTAAAATCGGCAAAATAGAAGTTGCCGCTAGTCCAGTTTTATTTAAATACCCGCCAACTGCCAGTAGCGCTAAAATCGCTAAACTAATCACCGTCAAAACAATCGCCATTCTCGGCATATACAATAAGCGAAAATTTCTCAAGATATACCTCACTGCTGTTCCAGTTATAAAAATAACCAAGAAAATAGCTATTCCATATTTAATTCCAATCGCCCAAAAAGCGAAAGTCAAGACTAATGGCGTATAAATACCAAACGATTTGACTCCAATCAACTGCCGAAACGCCGCAATCAAAGTAGCGACAAAAGGCAACGCGAGAATTAAATAAATTGTTTCGATACTCACGCCTTGGGAAGCGATGAGTTGGATTATGTTGGACATAGGATTTGAGTTATGAATTATGAATTTTATTGTCATTGCGAGGAATGGAGTGGAGCGATAGCGGAACGGAATGACGAAGCAATCCCGTAACTACATACAGGGAATTTAATCACGGGATTGCCGCGTCGCTCTGCGGAGCTCCTCGCAATGACAAGAAATAATTACTATTTACTATTTACTTTCTCTTCAAATTTAATACTACTCGCGCAACAAATTGCTACCGCCAACGCGTCTGCGGCGTCGTCCGGCTCAGGCACTTCATTTAAGCCCAAAATAGACTTAACCATCTGCTGAACCTGATTTTTATCCGCGCGTCCATATCCTACCACCGCTTGCTTGACCTGTAAAGGAGTGTACTCATAAATGTCAAGCCCCCGTTTTTTGCCAATATTTTTGCCAATAAATAAAATAACCCCGCGCGCTTGTCCGACGGTAATAATTGTTTTTGCGTTCTTAAAGAAAAACAATTCCTCCACCGCCATCGCTTGAGGTTTATATTTTTTCATTATTTTTCCCAGCTCCTCGCCCAAAAAATCAAGCCGCTCCGGCATTTTTAATTTCTTGTCTGTCAGAATACAACCATAATCCACGGCCTCTACTTTGCCTTGCTTATTTTCTATCACGCCATAACCAGTTATCGCTGTTCCGGGATCAATACCTAAAATAATCATAGAAATTTTTAATCTTATTTTTCTAATTCTATATCTATTATGACATAGATTAAATAAATTTGGTATTATTCCGGCAAATTCTTTCCTTCCAATTCTTTCCACAAAGAATCAAACATAAATTTGAAAACGGAAAACAATTCTTCGTTTTCAATGATAATACCGCTTAAAGGCTCTTTAAAAAAGATTAGAGCGACTTTGTTTTCGTAAATATAAACAGAAGAATTAAGATTAATTTTATCAGGCATAAAACGATATTCTCTAAAATACTCATTTGCTTGATATCCCTTAACATTTCCTGGATGATGATCGGCGATAATATTAAGTTTAACTCCTGACTGTCTTCGTTTCAAAGTAATTCTTTTTGTAAATTGTTTTAAACCAAGCACATCATAGATCTTGCCCGTAGCGATAATCCAGTTCTCCTCTTTTGATTCTACCAAATCTTCAACGATATTCCAAATTCCCTCTTTTCCTTCATAATATTTTATCAGAGGCACAGTTGTGTCTTTTTTTCTTAACGCTTTAAACTTCGGCAGAGCTTCTTTTATTTTTTCTTCTTTTTCTATTATTTTTTCTTTTTCTTCCTCAACCGCTTTTAATAATTTCTCCGGATTTTCTGTAATAAATATCTGCTTCCCCTTTTTCTTACTCAAAGAAACGAGTCCCATTTCTTTTAATCTTTCCAAAACAACATAAGCGGTCGGTCTTTTTATATTCGCCTTTTTAGCTAACTCCGTAATTGATCCTTCTCCCAATTTCAAAGCCGCCAGATAGACATCTGTTTCTTTGTCGGAGAAGTTGAGTTGTTTGAGAATTTGACGCATATTTTTTATTACTGTCGTAGGGGCGGGTCGCGACCCGCCCCTACGACATCTAGTTCCATTATACTCCCATTTTAATACTTTGTCAACAGCCCCTGACAACAATCTATCATCAAATAATAGCTATTCACAGCTATTATTTTACTTCACTAAACAAGATACACTTTCCTAAACCTCTAACCATTGACATATTCCTTTTTGTATGCTACAATACCCAGTTCAAGATGAGAGAGTAAATCATTCATCTTGACCTCTAAATGTTTTCAGAGATGCACCTTGAAAAACTAAATTCTCCAGACCGCCGAGGTGAGTGTCTTGATTTTTTTACACTCTTAAAGAGTGAACTACAGAAATAAATCTGGAGTTCAGGTTTCAACCTGTAAGATTTTCAAGGCAACTAACTCGGCTGTCTGGAGCGAGATGGGAAACCCCCATTGATGAAGCTGTGATGGATTGACTGAAAAGGATAGGTGAAAATTATGGGAATTTGGTTTCGTCTAGTAAATCTAACTGGGTTATATGGTGGGTTAGTCTCAATGGATAATTTAAGAAAAAAGGATTTAAGAGAAGTAGCACAAAGAGCAATGGGCTTCTCGGATGACTTGACGAGAATAATAGACAAAAATTGCTCTCTTTGTGTAAAAATAGAAGGGAAACGCTTAGATGTTTATAGAAAAGGAAACAAAATTCTGTTTTTCTTGCCCCCAAGGGAATTTTGCATCCTCACTACTATTGAAAAAATTCCACCTGAAATAGTAGAGTTCATCGAAAAAAATCTGCCTGAAAAAGGTAAAGACGAAGGCAGAATCAGGGTAAACATTGACGAGCTGTACAAAGAGGAGAAGATTCCTCAACTTTTTAAAGTTTTAGAAAAAACCTTAAAAATTGAGATATTAAGAATCAAACCCCCTTATTATGACTCGCTTCTATCGGCATTTGAGGCGACATATAAAAAAATTGAGTAATCAGTTCACGGGCGAAAGAACCACGCACTCGGTTCAACTTTCGTCCCTTTTTTCCAGCTTATAATCACAAAAATTATTGGTTGAAAAAAGGAGAGAATAAAAAAGTTCTTTAAAAATTGAAAAACTAACTTCTCCAGACCGCCGAGGTGGGTGTCTTGATTTTCAAGGCAACTGACTCGGCTGTCTGGAGCGAGAAGCGAAGAATGGACTAAAAAGGATAGGTGGAAAATTATGGAAAATAGATTTATAAAAAACAGAGATACTGTAAAAAAAATTGCAGATTCATTTGGTTTAGTGCTGTTTGGGTTTGATCCTTCATGGAGCTTTTCTTTATTAAAGGATGCAATAATTAAAGAAAAACCCAAAGAAACTATGAAGGATGTGATAGAACATAGAGTTCCTGATGATTTTATGGGGAAAGTAGCGGTGTTTATGGGATATGAATGGGAATTTGCTGAGTCAATGAATGACATTGAAAAAGAAATAAAAGAATTAAAAAATTCTCTTAATGTATTAAAGAGAGAAAGAGAGAAAGAGAGAAAGAGAGAAAGAGAGAAAGAGAGAAAGAGAGAAAGAAGAAGTAAATAAGAAGATTAAAACTGTCTTCCAAGATTTTGAAGGTTTTGATACTTTTTCGGAATTAATAGGAGATACCGAGAAATCAATCAGAGAACAAAAATTTAAGAAGACGATACGAGACGGTTTATCCTAATTTTATTTTAGAGCAACATATTTGAGTTTAAAAAAAGAAACTCAAATTGAGCTCTATTTTTTTATTCTGGCAAATTCTTCCCTTCCAGTTCTTTCCACAAAGAATCAAACATAAATTTGAAAATAAAAAAGATAACCGAACCCGCACTCGGTTCAACTTTCGTCCCTTTTTTTTATTTCCAAAAAATTATCCACAAATTTAATTTGACACATTTTATTTCCCTGCTATACTAATAATAATATAACTCTCACGCCCGAAGTTTTTAGGCTTCACCTTGGCAGAGGGTTTTATTTTTTGGGAAAACAGGACATCAGATACTTTTTATCACCCCTTTTACTTTCTTTTATTTGAACAAAAAATACTTCTTTGTCTTTTGTTTTTCCAGTAAAACGATGCAACATTTCATTTCTGTTGTCAGCATTTTCTATTGAAACTGGAACGATTCTGGAATTTCTAATCAAATCAAGAGCGCAAGGAAAATATCTGAGCCTTCTTATTCTTTCTCTTAGGTTCTTTTGCGACAAATGAATCCAGAAATAATCAAAGAATATTTTCTGCTTATTAAAATAAGCCGAGCGAATATATGGTCTTCTTTTTGTTCTTTTCTTTATCTGGTTTAAAATAAATGCAGCATGTTTTTTGACTTCCGAATAATTAGTTTCAGAAAGTTTTTTTGTTTTTGTTTGATAAACTGTCATAGTCTAATATTTAAAAAATCTCAAAAAATCCTACTCCTCCAAATTACTAAAAACTTCTCCCACATCCTCCTGCTCATTCAATGCTTCAAATAATTTTTCTATCCGCGCGTTTATTTTTTCATCATCAATTTTGATAATATTTTTTGCTTTCCACTCAAAGCCAGTGTCATTTATTTTTATCTTATTTTTTTCCAAATTTTCTTTTACTTTATATAAATCTTCAGGCTTCGTGTAAATTACCATAATATCATCAATCAACTTAAAATCATCAGCTCCTGAATCTATAATAAGCATCTCTAAATCATCATCGCTAATACTTAAATCTTTTTTATCAATTTCCAAATATCCAAATTTATCAAACATCCACTTTACACTTCCGACCTCTCCAAGCCTTCCGTTATTTTTGGAAAGAATATGTTTTATTTCCGCCACAGTTCTGTTTGTATTATCAGTCGTTCCTTCTATAATTATCGCAATTCCGCCCGGTCCATACGCTTCATATAAAACTTCTTCAATTGCGCCGCCTTCCAATTCGCCCGTTCCTTTTTTTATCGCTTTTTCAATATTATCTAAAGGCATATTCGCCTGCTTCGCTTTTTCAACCGCCAATTTTAAAGCAGGATTCATACTTGCATCCCCGCCTCCACTCTTTGCTGTAAGCGTTACCATTTTAGAAAGCTGTGAAAAGATCTTTCCTTTCTTCACATCGGCAACACCTTTTTGTCTTTTAATTTTTGACCATTTTGAATGTCCTGACATAAATTTAAATTAATTCTAACAAAAAAAGAATATCCTTTAATAACACTCTATCTTATTTAAGTATAGTAAAAAGGAAGTGCTTGGTCAATTATTTTTTAATTGAAACAATCAAATTAATAATATCAAAAACCTAAAAGACGACATTTTGAAATGTCGTCTTTGTTCTTATTTAATATTTTATGGAATACTATTTTTACGCCATAAATTATTTTCTATTCTCAAATTTTCTGTAAAGATACCAAACAATCCCGCCGAAAGCCCAGGCCGTAATTAGACAAACTGCCAGCCAGCCAACAATAGGAACTATCCATAAGACTACCAATACCAGATACCCTAAAATAAAATTCACCCACGGAAATTTCTCTGTAAGTTCTCTTTCTTTAAGTCTCTTGTTAATAAAATGTCCTACCGCAATCGCGGCGACAATTTTTGAAACCATTAAAGCAACTATAAAACCAAACAAAATAACAATCATAAGCGGCCACCCCACGAGAG
>JAGLIN010000033.1 GCA_023142975.1 Candidatus Parcubacteria bacterium | reverse complement strand
AAAAACAAACCATTTTTCACCGTACAATTCCATCCCGAAGCTTCAAGCGGACCAACAGATACTGACTTTTTGTTTGATGATTTTATTTCGCTTTTAGATAAAAGAAAAAAGACTAAAGATAAAAGATTATGGCTATAAATAAAATAATAACATTTTTTATTTTTTCGTTTGTTATATTTCTTTCTTTAATATTATATAGCATAAATAATGAACAGTTATTTAAAAAGAATAGTGTTGAAAATCAGAATTACGTTGTTAGATCTGAAAATGGAGAAAACGATATTTATCATTCATCTTATAGATCTAACGCAAAAATTTATTCGGATATTTTTCTTAATGTTGAAAATGAGACGCAGATAGTTGAGAAAGTATATGGCGGAATAGTACCTCATCATTTTTTAGCCTCTGATTTGATCGCGAAATTTTTTAAAAAGATTGAATCACAGAGTGATATGGAAACGGTTGTTCTTGTTGGTCCAAACCATTTTAACATTGGTTTTTATGGAGTTTTAACATCAGAAGCATACTGGAGCACTCCTTTTGGAGATATTGAGCCTGATCTTGAAATCATTGAAATGTTAGCAGATGACGGACTTGTTAGGGTTGATGAAAAACCTTTTCAGAGCGAGCACTCCATTTCAACAATAGTGCCGTTTATAAAAAAGACTTTTCCCAATGCAAAAATTGCCCCTGTTATAATAAAAAACACGGTTAGTTATGATGTTTTAGAAGAAATAGCGAAAAAAATAGAAGAACATGATTCTGACAAAGTATTAATGATCGCAAGTGTTGATTTTTCTCATTTTTTGCCGTTTGAAGATTCACAAATAGAGGATAGCAGATCAATAAAAGAAATTCAGTCTTTTAATTTAGATAGAATTTATGATTTAAAAGTAGATTCTCCTTCTTCAATATATGTGCTGCTGAGTTATTTGAAATTAAAAGAAGCTCAGAAACTTATTTTTTCAGAAAGATCCAATTCGGTTTTGATAAGCGATATGTCTGATAATCAAGAAACCGTTGGCTATTTTATCGGTCATTTTGGGAAATAAAGGTATCAAAGAATAACATAAACATTTTTATATTGAGAAGATGGTTGATGTGTATGAGGGGGTTTATGAAAAAGCGATTGGGGGTTTTAAGGACAGGTTTTAAGGACAGTCCTTCAGGGAGTTTGCTGAATTTAGTGAGTATGTCTATTTAGAAAATGATTTTTATGTATAATCTGAAAGGACTGTCCTTTTTCATAAAATACAAAAGCAGATAATTTATGAATAATTCAAAATATAAAAAATCAGCACAAGGGACATGTTATCATCTTTATAATCGTGGCAATAATAAAAGAAAAATATTTGTTGATGATAATGATTATAAATTTTATTTAAACAGACTAGAGCGAGTATGTAAAAAATATAATTTTGCGTTAATCTCGTATTGTTTAATGCCAAATCATATTCATCTTATTGTAAAGCAGGAAGGAGGTTTTTCTCCCTCAAAATTTATATCATCGCTGCATACCAGCTATTCAATGATGTTCAATAAAAAATATGATTTGGTCGGTCATCTTTTTCAGGATAGATTTAAACAGAAAATAATAAGTGATGATCGTTATATGAAAAATTTAATTATTTATATCCATTATAATCCGGTTAAAGATAAAATATGCAATTTGCCAAAAGAATATAGATGGAGCAGTTATTTGGAATATATAAAAGGAAAGTTTTTAGAAAATAATTCAGGTATTTGTAAACATGAATTAATTGAAAAATATGGGTTTAAAGGACAGTCCTTTGAAGAGTTTATTAAATCAGCTCAACATATTACTTCCCGAAGATGCTTTTGATGCATAATTTTAAAAGAAGAAAAGGACTGTCCTTAAATTTTTTACTAAAATAAAAAGAATAATACAGAGTTAATTTAAAAATTACGAAACTAACAAATTTTAGAATGTAAGAGTTTAGGCTTTTTATAAAAATAGGCTCAAAGGACTGTCCTTGTTTAAGATAATAAAAAATAACAACCAACCATGCCAAAAATATATTTCCTCTTTGGAATTCACAATCATCAGCCAGTTGGGAATGATCCGTTTGTTTTTAATGATGCTTTTTAAAAAGTGCAATTTTTATTTAATTTAATAACAAAAATCATGCAAAAACAAAAATTACATAATCTTCCAAAATTTATAATAACTATGACTGCAATTTTGCTTATTGGAACTTTGTTTGTCGCAGTTGGGTATTATTTAAAAGTAGAGAATAAATTGCCCGATAAACCGGAGCAGATAGAGCAGATAGAGCAGATAGAGCAAATAAAATCAATAGAATTATCACAAGACAGAAAAGCGATTTTAAATTCAGAGACAAAAGGAGTAATTTTTACAATTGATGAGGCGAATCAGAATCTTAAAAAGTCGGGATATGTATATAGCTCAAATACTTTTCAAGACGCAAATGCAAAGTATGCCGGAGATTGTTTTTCGATCGTGTCATTATCCAACAACGGGAAAAAGATAGTTTTTTCAACTGGATGCGTTGAAGAAGATTTATCACAAGAATGGGTTGGAATTTATGAAGAATATTTTACGTGTGAACGACTTAAAAGTTGGCAATGTGATCCGAATGATCTAACGGCTCCTGACTCAGAAGGATTTAACGAATTTCAACAATATTCCTCTTTTCTTATTGGTGGCAGTGGCAGAAATTTTGTCTGGTCGGAAGATGATAAAACCATTATCTATGAAGTTGATTTGGGATTGTCGGAGTTGATGAGAATGAGAACGATTGATTTGAACACGGGGGAGATAATTGAAGAAAGTATTGAATCTAAAATTGATACATCTGATTGGCTTACTTATAATGCTCTGGCCTCGGCTGAAGGTTATTATGCGTATTATAAAATTAAATATCCCAGAAATTGGTTCTATCAAGAGAATCTTATAATATTGCCTCAAAAACCGCTACGCAATGTATTTTTTGACAGAGAAGATCAGAGATGGAGATTGAATTATGGAATAGAGGTTTTTACAGAAAAAGATAAAGACTTGTTATTTACTTCTTCAAAGTATAATTTTAAAAATATAAAAATAGGGAATAATAATTTTCAAGAAGCAATAAGTGAAAAATACAATATAAAAACATTTATTTATGAAACAGGATATAGAGACAATCTTAGCGATAATTATTATATTGTTTTTAGGTTACAAGAGCCGAATGAAAATAATTTAAGAATATTCATTTCAAGCCTGAGTACTTTGCAGTTTTTGGCCGAAGAAAATAAAGAAGCAGTAATTGGAGCGGATGAGGGAAGCTGGAAAAAGACTTTTGTGAGCGAAAAATATGGGTTTAAAATGAAATATCAAAATGGGTTTAGTGTTATAGATAATCTTGACAATTTGTCATTAACTTTTGTTGATAGTATGGGGTATAGCAATATTTCGCTATTTATTGCCAGACTGTCTGGAGTTTCCACAGTAGACGAGTGGATGGACAGAGAACTTACGATTAACAATGACGCGCCCAAAAAAGCTGACAGAGAATATTATCGGATTGGAGATTCAGATGAAATAGGTGTTTTAGTTGATCAAACTGACAGCAGTAAAAATATTAAAAGCCAGGGTTTTTATATTACGCGCGGACAATATTTATATTCTATCAGAGCGCCAATTGTCGGGACTAATAAGTTTGCTTATTATCGTATGATCTCTAATTTTAGATTTCTTGAACCGGAATATGATTTGATTGGTTTGAAATCAAAATGGGCAATAGATATTGTTTTTGAATTTGATGCGAAATCTGGAAAATTTAAAAAAATACTTAATGAAAAAGATTTTAATGAAAAAGGATATAAATGGAATGATATTAAATGGTACGAAACTAAAACAGCAGGCATTATTCCCGAGGAAATAAAAAGTTATTTTCCAACTGTTAAAATAAATTCTCAGGGATCGATGAATACTGATGGTTGGAAAATTTATCAAAATAAAGATATTGATTATCAGCTGATGTATCCAGAAGAATGGGAATTAGAAAATTATTCTAATTCGGAAATCTTGTTTTTTAATGTGAAGAAGGAAAGAGAAAATTCTACAATTCCTAGAGTGGCCATTATGATTGACAGAAGGCCGTCTCCTTCAGAAACTATGAAAATAATAGGCAGTACGAGTATTTTGAAATTTAATGACGTAGAAGCATTAGCGATCAGAACGTATGGTAAAAAAGATGAAATTGATCCATACTCCTATTTAAGTAGCAGTAATTCAATCTATATTGAATTTAACGCTAGGGGGCATGATTATTTCATCGAATATCATTTTAATGGTAGCAATTATAATATGCAAGAGTTTAATACCGTTCTATCTTCAATGAAATTTAATTAGAGTCAAAATAAATAGCAAAATTATGCAAAAACAAAAATCACATAATCTTCCAAAATTCATAATAACTATGACTATAATTTTGCTTCTTGGAACTTTGTTTGGAGTGGTGAGTTATTATTTAGCAAAAGATAATTCAAATAGTAATCAGCCGACAATAAAACAAATAAAATCCATTGAATTATCACAAGATAAAAAAGCGGTTTTAAATGCAGAGACAAAAGGAGTAATTTTTACGATTGAAGAAGTAAATAAATTTCTCAAAGATTCAGGTTATGAATATAATCCTAAAATACCCGCAACTGTAAAAACAAAATATGGGGGGAATTGTTTTGAAGAAGCAGCTTTATCAAATGACAAACAAAAAATTGTTTTTTCAACAAGCTGTCTTTCCAGAGATTTACAAGAGGTGTGGGTTGGAAGTTATGCAACCTCTAAATGTTTTTGCAGAGAGGGTCTTGATGGCGAAGATATATGTTCATGTCCAGATAGATCAAAAATTTTTTTAACTGGCGGTGGTGGCAAAAATTTCACTTGGTCGGAAAATGATAAAACAATTACATATGAAATAGATTTAGGATTAGCTGGCATGACGGGAAAAAGGACAATTGATTCTCGGACGGGGGAGATTATAGATTCTGAAATAGATTCTAAAAATGAAGTTAACACTTCAGATTGGAAAACTTATCGGAGTGAGGAGTTTGGGTTTGAGGTAAAATATCCTGAAGAGTGGACAGTAACAAGTCCTAATCTAATTAATAATTTAGTAAGTTTTGGTGTGAGGAATGGGAGCGGTGTGGCGGTTGTTTCTGTTGTAATTCTTAGTGAAAAAAATATTCAAGAAGAAATAGATAAGCGAAAATTAGAAATGAAAGCGATAGACAAGAATGCTTTAATTACAGAATCTGAAATACTTGTTAATGATATAAAAGCTAAGCAAATAAAATTATTATATCAACCGTTTGGCTCTTTTCCTGAATCCTTAGAAATTTCTACATATTTTAATTATAGAAATAATTTATACGCAATTCATTTATCGGCTTACAAAAAGACAGAACAAAAAGCAATAAATATTTATAATTCATTTCTTTCCACTTTCAAATTTACGGATAAATTGGAAAAAGTTGAAGCACTGTTATATAAGTATGATTGGGGTAATGAAAATTGCACAAGTTTTATTAAAAATGGTGGATTTGGAGCAAGCGCATCGAATAAAAGGGTTTGTGATAAATGGATAGATTTCGCAGATGAACTTATATATTATAAATTTGATAAAAATGAAAATCTAGAAGATTATTTCTGTGAAGAGAACAAAAGTATTCACTCAGGGTTTTATTATAATTCTTTAAGTGGTCATGCTACTTCGCTTAATTGTAGCGTTGTTAAATCTGATACAGGATATGAAAATGTAATAAGAACTGGATATCTTTGTTATCGTGAACCATGTGGAGTTATGTGTGGCGATTTACCTCCTGTAGAAAGTTGCGCATTTAGAGATGTGTTGATTGCATATACAAATAACACTGAATTTCCCATTGTCGCAATAGGATATAATTGGGGAAAAGGTTGTGTTTCAAAAAAAGAGATAGAAGAAATAAATCAATTAGATTTTAACGCTAAATATGACGAACTTGATGTTTTAATGCAAAAGAAATATGAGGAATGCAAAATAAAAAACAAAGATGTTGTCAGTGAATTTAATAATTATATCAAAGATTTTAAATTGTATAAAAGATAATATTAGATAAGACAAATTAAATTAAAATAAAAAAATCCTAAAATAAGGATGGCAAAATATAGATTACTAATCTGATTTAATTATAATAAAAAAATGTCAAAAATATATTTTCTCTTCGGAATACACAACCATCAACCGGTCGGGAATGATCCGTTTGTTTTTAATAAGGTTTTTGAAGATTGTTATCGTCCTTTTCTTGATATTTTGAAAGAATTTCCAGAGATAAAATGCAATATTCATATCAGCGGGCCGCTTTATGACTGGATTTTGGCTAATCATTATGAGTATATCAAAACGCTTAGAAAGATGTCTAAAAAAGGCCAGATTGAAATTGCGGGCGGAGCGTATTATGAGCCGATTCTTCCTATAATCTCTGACAAAGATAAGCTTGCTCAAATTCGTTTGATGAACGATTTTATCAAAAAAGAATTTGGTAAAACTCCTGCGGGAATGTGGCTGGCGGAACGGATTTGGGAGCCGCAACTGGCAAGTATTATTCATAAAACAGGTTTGAAATATACTTTTTTAGATGATGTTCATTTCCGCAACGCTGGAATTTGCGATAAAGAATTAACGGGATATTATACAACGGAAAACGACGCGAAATCAATCGCGGTTTTTCCGATCAATAAAACTCTTCGTTTTAAAATTCCTTTTTCCAAAGCCGAAGAGTCCGTGGCTCTCATCAAAAGTTTTTCACAAAAAGAAGATGTTTTGGTCACTCTTTTTGATGATGGGGAAAAATTTGGTTCATGGCCATGGACCTATGATTGGATCTATAACAAGGGGTGGCTGAAGAAATTTTTCAGCTTACTTTTGAAAAATCACAAAACTATTGAAACCATTACCGCTTCGGAGGCTTTGAAAAAATTCAAACCCAAAGGCTTGATATATTTGCCCACTTCTTCATATCCGGAAATGGATGAATGGACAATGGCACCGCAAGAATTTTTATATTACAAAGAACTTAAAGACCGTTTGAAAAAATATCCTGACTATAAAAAATTGAGAAATTATTTAAGAGCTGGATTTTTTAGGAATTTTTTTGTTAAGTATCCCAGAGCAAACTATATGCACAAAAAAATGCTTTATCTGAGCGAAAATATCCATAAAGTAGGGACAGGACATTGTCCTGTCCCTACTACTACGAAAAACAAAGCAATCTTTGAAAATTTATACAAAGCTCAATGCAACTGCGGATATTGGCATGGCCTGTTTGGAGGATTTTATCTTGGGCACATCAGAGGGGCAATTTATGAAAATCTTATCAAAGCGGAAAAAGAGCTGGACAGAAAATATAATGGTAATTCTTTGATTGTCCAAAAAGCTGATTTTGATTTTGACGGACTCCCGGAAGTAATTGTGAAAAACAAACATATTATCAGTTCTTTTTCTCAAAGAGGCGGAACGCTTCTGGAATTGAGTTATAAAGAAAAGAATTTTAATTTATTAAATACAATAACAAGACAAGAAGAGTCATATCATAATAAGATTAAATATAATGACAAAAAAAAGAAAAAGAACAAACGGATTAAAAAAGAAGAACTCATTTATGATAAATATGAGCGCGTTTCTTTAGTTGATCATCTCTTAGATAAAAAAATAACTTTAAATAATTTTAATAAACAGCAAAAATTCAAAACTCTCTCTCATGATATTTATGAATCGGTAGAAACAGGGCAGTGCCCTGTTTCTACGGGTAAATCACAAGAAAAATCAATAGCGTTAAATTATCAGTATGACAGCAAAGGTTTAGAGTTTACAAAAAAAATTATTTTAGGCACGAATGCTGAAATAAAAGTAAAATATGATTTTAAAAAAGACGATCTTTTAAAAAAATATAATTTCGGCACAGAGTTCAATATATTTTTTCAATCTCCAAGATTTGTAACATTCTACACGGAAAAAGGCGAGGCGACCTTGAAAAGAAAAAGAATGTTTAAGAAAATAAAGTATTTAAAAATTGCTGATCGGTTTAAAAATATCTATTTGCAGTTTGATTTTAGCGAAGCGGATGTATTCATCATCCCGATTTATTCCATTGCCAATTCTCAAGACGGGCCAGAGAAAGTTTTTCAAGAGGCATCTATTTTGTTTATCAAAAAGAATAAGGAAAGAGTATTTGATTTGAGGTTGAGGATTAGTAAAAAAGAAATGCGATAATTTCAGAAAACTAAAATGGGAGATATTTTCTTCGTTGGCTCCAGTCTCCTGACTGGAGCCTTTTGTGATTTCAAAATATTTTTAGAATTCGCAACAGGCTCCACACGGGAGTATGGAGCCAACGATATTTAGAACATTATAAATTTTTCAGAGGCTTTTTTATTTTGGTTTTAATGCTATAATATAAACATAGATTTTAATAATATTTATATGAGAATCAATAAAAACCTCTGGATCTCGGGCGGGTATTATGTGGACTTTGACGCTTATGAGCAGTTTCGGATTATCGGGCCGAATAATCATCTTTATTGTGGGCTGATCGATGTGCCGAGACATAAAATTACAATCAGTTCAATAAAAGACAAAGACAATGTTTTGTATGTTAAAGGATATTTTAACAGTCAAAAAATCAATTTATATTATCCGGCGATGGATGATGTGAGAACTGTCAGAGAAGAAATTGGCGTGGAAACTTTTTTGCAGATCAGGGAAAGAGTTTATGATCGACTCGTTCCTCATTTTGCGAGAAAAGCAAAAAAGGACGGAAAAACTATGTTGAAATTTAAAAGAATGTATGGAAAAAAATATTACCAGACAATTTTTGAATTTAATAGCGGCGTTGAAGCAAAGAAAATAAAAAAACCTTTTGCGGGATTTGAGATAAATACTAAATCAAAAAAAATATCTTTTACAATAAAAGCAAGCACGAATGATTTGAATAATAATAAAATAAAAAAAATAAGTTTAATAAATAAAAAGGATTTTGACTTTCAGATTTTTGGGAAAAAGAAAGATTTGATTGAAAAAATATGGACGCAAACAGAAATTGAGATCAAGCATCTGCTTGAATGGGAAAAAACTTCCGGTGATCGCTTTGGAACTATTTTTCCCAGAGATTGGATGGAAGCGGCTGATATCGGATATCATGATCTTACTCCGGAAGCGCGAAGCTATATGTATGAGGAGTCTCTTAAAAATGTAAATGCAAGAGGGGAGGGGTGGCATGAAGATGTCGTCGGAGAGTTCAAATATGAATATGAAATATCAGGGAAAGGTGTGTTAGACAGGCATATGATTGATATTGAGCCAAAATATTTAATGAGCATTGAATATTTGCCACAGAGTTTTTGGATGGAAAAAGATAACAGAAGAAAAATGCACTTGATCGCAAAATATGTTCTGCGGCAGGCAAAGGCGAGAGGGCACATCACATTCAAAAAACATAATGATACGGGGAATTGGAGAGA
>JAGLIN010000032.1 GCA_023142975.1 Candidatus Parcubacteria bacterium | reverse complement strand
AAAAAATGGAGTTAAATCATGTTGATGAATCTTATCTTTATACATATTGCAGAGGAAATAAAGAAGAGCTGGAAAGCTTTTGTAAACGCTTATTAGATACGAATTATTTCTATACAAAATCAGGACCGCTTATCACCGCCAGAAAAAGCAAGTATTTTTATACTCCTCAGGAATATCACGGACTGGTTATCTGGATCAAGCAAACCGCGTTTGTCGTTTTGGGGCTTAGCAAACATTTGAAACTTTCTATAATTGAAGGATGGCCTGTCAGCACACAGCGGATAATGAAAAACACAATTTTGAAAATCACCGAGGATACATTGAACGCGGTAGAACAAATGAAATCTATTCCTGAAGTTTATGTTGATGTTAAAGGAAAACCGGTTCCGTATCATGAACTTACCGGAAGCAAGAACGAAGGCAGTGAAGTCCAGCTTTGGTCTGCCGTGGGAATCAGGCGAATCATCAGAAAATATTATGAACTTTTGACGGATGAGATTTATGATATCTAATTGGAATTTAGTTCAGTGATAAATCCCATAGACAGTTTTTTAATTAATATTTTATTAAATTAAAACAAAAATATGAAAACAAAATATTTAATCGGCGTTGTTTTGTTAATATTTGTAATAATAGGGGGAGTAGTGTTGGTTGAGAATTTTATAACGCTTCATTTTCCAGCTCCAGCTCTGAATGAGTCAAAACAAGGAATTCTAAAAACAGAACCGATTGATTTATCAAATATCAGCACCGAAAAACTGGCTTTCGCGAAATATTATTCATTGGATCCGCTGGATATAGAATTACAAACAGCGCAGTATAGCTTGCCTTTGAAAACTTCGCAGATTTCAAATTATAAAGATTTTTCTAGGAAAGTTTTCTTGGACAATGAAACATTGAGTTTATTAAATAAAAACGGATTTGCTGTTACTGATAATTTGTTTAATTTAAAAATTAATTTAAAAGAAGAAGACATTACAAATCCTTACAAAATTTTAAAAGATAAAGAAATTCCTGTTTTTATCACTTCGGATTCATTACTGCATTTATATCATATTCAATTTGATGAGACTTTGAGGCAGATTGAGGAGAGAGAGTTTTATGATAATATTTGGGGGATTAGTAAAGAACTGATAACTGAATTGTCAAATGAGGCAGGAAAATTATTTTTTGAAATGCAAACAATTTATTTAACAGCTGACGATATAAAAAAGGAAGGATATAAACAAGGAATGGAGTTGTCAGAAGCGTATAAAAGAAATATAATTTATTTATCTGTCGGATTAGAATTGCTTAAACCTCAGTTAAATCAAGTGAAAGGAGATTGCGCTGAAAATGATTGGGAGTGTGAGATGGAAGATGCCAGCGCTTATTTTACAGAAGAAGAATTAGATAAATATACTTTTAAAATTCCTGATTTCGTAAAGGAAGAAGTTCAGAAAGAATTGGAATTAATAGAAAAGCATGAAGGATTTTCAAATTCTCCGCTTTTTGTTTATAAAGAAGATTATTCACAGTATGTTCCAAGAGGGCATTATACGAGATCAGAAAAATTGAAAAATTATTTCAAAGCGATGATGTGGTATGGCAGAATTTCTATGCTTTTAAAAGGAACAGACCAAGTTGAAGCGGGAGAAGATTGCAGTGATTTTCCGCCATGCAAAGCGCTGATTTCTTTGTATGACGCAAGAATTCAAACAATGCAGGCGAGTTTGCTTGCTGCTGAATTTGCCGGGAACGAAGATTTGAAAAACAAATGGGATCGGATTTACGGAGTTACCGCTTTCTATGTCGGACTTTCCGATGATCTTGGTCCTTATGAATATTTGGAAGCAATAAATTTTGTTTTTGGAAATGAATTTGTTTTAAGTGATTTGACGGAAGAAAATCTTGGCAAGTTGAAAGCGAAACTGGCGGAATACAGAAGTCCGGAAATATATGGAGGAACGGGAGAAGCCGCGCTTTGGCCGCCATTCAGTCCGGAGCAAGCGGATGAAGTTTTGGAACATACGAAAGGATTTCGCCTGATGGGACAGAGATTTATTCCGGATTCTTATTTATTTTCTAATTTAGTTTCTCCTTATGTTGGAGAATATATCGGTAAAAATTGCGGAGACGCTTTTACTTGTGAAATAACACAAGGCGGACCGCAAAGGGTTTTTCCAAGAGGATTAGACGCAATGGCATTGTTAGGATCAAAAAGAGCGAAAGATATTTTGGTTGAATCGGGCGATACGGAATATGAAGGAAAAGACAAAGAAGGAAACAAAATAGCTTATGAAACGCAATTCAATAAATTCAAAGAAGAATTTGACGGTTTTACGGAAGCTGACTGGCAGAAAAATCTTTATTGGTCATGGCTTGACGCGTTGAAACCATTGTTAAAAGAATTCGGCGCTGGCTATCCGACCTTTATGCAAACAGAGGCGTGGCAGGAAAAAGAACTGACTTCTGCGCTTGCCTCTTGGGCGGAACTGCGGCACGATACGATTTTGTATGCTAAACAGAGTTACACTATAACACTTGAAAGTGCGGTAGCAATTTCTCCAGAAAAACCTGTTGTCGGCTATATTGAACCGGTCCCAGAATTTTATAACAAACTTTTGGCTCTAACGAGAATGACAAACAAGGGCTTGACTGAAATGGAAGTTCTTGATGATTCCGCAAAACAGAGATTGGAAAGCTTAGAAAGAGTTCTAAAAAGATTAGTTGAGTTATCTAAGAAAGAATTAGAAAACGAAGAACTTACCGAAGATGATTATGAATTTATTAAGAGTTTTGGCGAAGAATTAAACGGCGTGATTGCTGATGTTGATGATAAAGCGAAGAAAACAACAATTATTGCTGATGTTCATACGGATCAAAATACAAAACAAGTTTTGGAAGAGGGAGTCGGATATGTTAAAATGATAGTTGTCGCTTATAAAGTTCCCGATGGAAGGATTCTAATCGGCGCGGGACCGGTGATGAGTTATTACGAGTTTAAATATCCGATGAAAGACAGATTAACTGATGAAAAGTGGCGGGAGCTATTAAAATCAAATCCGCCAGATGAGCTGGAATGGATGGATAAAAATTAGGACAAAAATTTAATTAAATTAAAAATAAAAACATGAAAAAGCAAACATTATTTGATTTAGCTTCAATGCCGAAAATGGTTTTGATTATTACTTTAGTTGTAATGCTGGGAGTTTTGTTTGGAGCAACGAGTTATTTATTAAAAACACCCAAAACAGATTTGCCGATTATAAATCCTATTATTGAAACTCAATGTGAGATTGATACTGATTGCAAGCTTGTTTATACTGGTGGTATCTGCACTCCTTGCGGTAGCACTTTGGACGAAGGATATCAATGTCTTCCTCGGGAAGAAGCTGCAGAAATAAGCAGAGAGCGTCAAAGAATGCTTATTGATCCAGAAGGCCCTCAGTGTTCTATATGTTGGCAACCGTTAGAAATTCAGCATACTTGCAAATGTGAAAATGGGAAATGCGAGAAGGTTAAAGAAGAGTTGGTTGAAGAAGTGATTATTACGACAGATAAAATAGAATATGAGCAGGGGGAGACGGTGAAGATAATGGTGAAAAATAATTTAGATAAAAGTATACGCGTTTATGCGCCGTTATTAGGCATAGAACGGTTTGATGATAATAATTGGGTACCTGTTGAAATGGTGTTGGGTATGTGTGGTGTTATAGGCGGGCTTGTATACGACACTATAGAATCTTACGGCAACATGGAATATAATTGGCATCAAGAAGAAAAATCATGTGACAATCCTAAAGCTGCGGTTTTCAAACCTATCTCAAAGCAAGTTCCTATTGGAAAGTATAGAATCAAAAGTGTTGTGTTGGATTTTAATGACGCAGATAAAAAGAAGATAATCCATTCCAATGAATTCACAATCAAAGAAAAATCAGCGGTTGATGCGAGGTGTAGTGAGAAAGTTACGGGCGAAGGTAACTGTCCGGGAGCTTGGTTAGGATATGAATTTGATCAAAACGAAGGGATATGTATTAAGAAGGGTGTTAGCGGCTGTTCTCATAAGACACCTTTTGAAACTTTAGAAAAGTGTCAGGAGGTTTGTGAGGAAAATTCTATAGTTATTTCTGATAGAATATTAGTATCTCTAAAAACGATAATAGAAAATAAATACAAGTCAGGAAATTCAAGCGAGAACATTGAAATAGCAATAACATTTATTAAAAAACCAACAGAAAGTCAGCTTGTAGAAATTCAAGATTTATCCAACAGGGAACTCGTAAAACTTTTTGAGAATGTTTATTCAACTTCAGCTTCTGCCGAAAATGTATTGTTTGTTGGGAGTTACGATTTTATAGAAAAAATAGAATATTTCGGCGGAGATATTATTTTGGAATAATTCTTCAGTTTTTCTGACACTTAATATCAAGTGATGAGATTAAAATAATTTACTAATCATAAAACTAAATGAATCAAAAAATAAAGGTAAAACAAATCAGGAAAAGGGATGGCAGGGTTGTTAAGTTTAAAAAGGGGAAAGTTGCTATGGCGATTTATTAAAGTATTCTTTTGGTATATAACGATAGACTGTAATATATAATAAAATGTATAGGGGCTGGACCCCTAAATGTGTAACAATTAAGCATTTAT
This sequence comes from Candidatus Parcubacteria bacterium, assembly GCA_023142975.1. Taxonomy (GTDB): domain Bacteria; phylum Patescibacteriota; class Minisyncoccia; order JAHIHE01; family JAGLIN01; genus JAGLIN01. Next base: position 4,948 of record JAGLIN010000032.1, on the reverse strand, counting down.
CAATATGAAAAATAAAAAAGTTCTAGCTTTTGACATTGGCGGCACAAAAATTGCTAGCGGGATTGTTGAATTTAAAAAAGATGGTTATCAGATTTTTGATTATCAAAAAAATGCAACGCCGAAAAATAAAGACGGAGTTATTCAGAAATTAATGGAGCTTATTGTTTATTATAAGAAAGACAATAGTTTTGATAGAACAGGAATTGGAGTTGCGGGACAAATTGATCATAAAAACGGCATAATAAAACATACGCCAAATATTAATATCCCCGATAATACAAATTTAAAGAAAATTATTAAAGAAACAATCGGCGAAAATGTGGAAATTGAAAATGATGTGAAATGTTTTGCTTTGTCTGAGAATGTTTTTGGAAGAGTAAAAAAATATCATAATGTTGTTTATCTTGCGATTGGAACAGGAATCGGAGGGGCAATTGAAATTGATGACAAACTATATTGCGGAGAAAATAATATTGCTGGAGAATTTGGACATATGGTTGTAGATATTAATGGAAAAAAATGCGCTTGTGGAAATAAAGGTTGTTGGGAACAATATGTATCAGGAAGAGCGATTGAAAAATTATATTTTGAGCTATATAAACAAAAAAAGAAAGCTAAAGAAATTGCTATTGATTCTGCAAGAGGAGTTAAAAAAGACAAGAAAGTAATTAAACAAGCAAGTTCTTATCTTGCGACGGGATTAGTAAATATTGTCAATACGATAAATCCAGAAGTCATAGTTATTGGAGGAAGCGTTATTAAACAAGATGAAATTTTAAAATTAGCAAAAAAAGAGGTATTAAAAAAAGTTTTAATACCAGGCAAAAAAACAATTATATTGAAATCTAAATTAGGAAATGAAGCCACCTTAGTTGGCGCGGGGTTGTTATGGTTTAAATCTTAATTTTCACAAACTTCCTTTTTCCAACTTGCACAATCATTCCGTTTTTCACTTCAATGATTTTATCAAAATCTTTTTGAACAACATCATCAATTTTAACTCCGCCTTGTTGGACTAGTATTCTAGAGCTACTTTTACTATTAGTTAATTCTAATTTTGGTAATAAAGCTACTAATTTATATTTTCCAGCTTTCTCTTTTTTTTCTTCTATATTCGTTGGTCTTTGTTTATCTCTGAAAACTTTATTAAATTCTTCTTCCGCTTCTCCCGCGGATTTTTTGTTGTGGTAAATTTCAATGATAGCTTTGGCGAGTTTTACTTTCAAGTCGCGCGGGTTTTTTGAAGGATCTTTTAAATCAATTTTTATTTGCTGAAGTTCGTTTTCAGAAATATTAGTTAATAATTTAAAATAATAAAAAATCATCTCATCAGAAATAGACATAATTTTTCCAAACATTGAATTCGGTTTTTCGGTAATGCCGATATAATTATCAAGGCTTTTACTCATTTTTTCTTTTCCGTCAAGTCCAACTAAAAGAGGAGTAGTTAAAATATTTTGTTCCGGCAAATTCATCTTCCTTTGCAAATCTCTGCCGGCGAGCATATTAAATTTTTGATCTGTGCCGCCGATCTCTACATCAGCTTTGATCATTATGGAATCGTAAGCCTGCATAATTGGATACATAATTTCACTGGCGGCGATATCAATTCCGCCTTTTAATCTTTTGGAAAAATCGTCGCGTTCTAAAATTCTGGCAACAGTAAATTTGCTGAGAAGTTTTAAAATATCTTCAAAATTAAGTTTTGAAAACCATTCGCTGTTGTATCTTATCTCTGTTTTTTTTACATCTAAAATTTTCCCGACTTGCTCAAAATAGCTTTCCGCGTTTTTTTTCACTTCCTCGCTTGAAAGCGCGGGGCGCGTTTTTGATTTTCCCGAAGGATCGCCGATCATTCCGGTATAGTCGCCGATAATAAACACAACCTGATGTCCTAACTCCTGAAACTCTTTCAATTTTCTTAAAACAATAGAATGCCCCAAATGCAAATCCGGTCTTGATGGATCACAGCCAAGTTTGATTCGTAATTTCTTCCCCGAATTTAACTTTTTTTCTAAATCAGTTTTTACAATAACTTCTTCGGTGTTATGAGCGAGGAGATTTTCGATTTTATTGGTCATTTTTTTCGGCTAAGATTTAAGTTGATTGAAATTGATCTTAATAATTTAAATTTAACACAGTTATAATTTTAAGGCAAAAAAATAAGCTATAAATTTATAGCCCATGTTTCTTTATTTCTTCAGTCATACGACTTTCTCTTTCGTCTAATTCTTTTCCACTTACAAATCGAAGTTTTCCTTCTAAATCTGTTGCTTCTATGCCAAGCACTCTCCATTTTTCTTCAGTATCCATTCTTTCTAATTCCATTGGAGTTATAAGAATGCCTCTTCTTCTAAGTGCTTTAATTATATCCTTGTCAGGTAATTCAAGTATTTTATCTGAATTATTCATTTATATCATTTCCTTTAAATTAAATCTAACATGGATATAAACTTGTGGCAAGAAAAAAGCTGACTTGAAGATTTAATTCTCCTTCATCAGCAATCCGTTTATCACGGCTCTATTATATGCTACGCTTTTTGGGCTTCTGAATTTATACAGTGATAATGGGCTTGGTCGTTTGGCTTTTATTCCTAATATTCTTTCTATATCTCCCATATCCAACTGTTGTAATTCTTTTACAGTAAATCTTTTTCCAGTTTTTTCTTCAATTGCATCTCGTATTTTATTTTGAAAAACTTCTACTGGCACATACGGAACATTATCAGAATTTGGCAATGTTGACAGCATATTTATTTTTCCTCCTCTTGAGTTGTTATAACTTATTCTAATTTATCATTTTATCTTGTATTTTGTCAAGATAATTGCTATTATAAACAGGTGAGAAATGGATGTAAATTATATAAGTTAAGTTTATTTTACTTTAATAAATTATACGAAGAATATTGTTTATTGAGACTTACTGGATTCCCGCCTCCGCGGGAATGACAGAAAATGATGAAGTAATACTCAATACTCAATACTAAATACTCGTCATGCCCGTACGAAAAAAATATAGAAAACAAAGTTTGATTGTAAAACGGAAGAAAAAGGCTACTCGTTTGAAAGGGCTTGGTTTAAAGTTGCCTAAGTTAAGTCTTAGAAAAAAGAAAGCAGTTAAAAATTTATATAGCGAAAATAAAAATAATAAAAAGCGGTTGATTAAAAAAAGCGTCGCGCCTTCTTTATTGGGAAAATTCAAGAAGTTTTTTGTGGGTGGCGGCAAAAAAAATAAAAAGAAATTTAAGAAGACATTTAAAACAGCTTTTAGATTAGCGGCCATTTTATCTGTAATCGGATTAACTGTAGTAGTAGGCATTTTCATATATTTTTCAAAAGATATTCCAGACCCGAATAAAATAGTTGATCGCAGTGTTGCTCAGTCAACTAAAATTTACGATCGAACGGGAGAGCATTTATTATATGAAATTCATGGAGAAGAAAAAAGGACGGTTATTTCTCTTGAAGATGTTTCAGAACACCTAATAAACGCGACAATTTCTTCAGAAGATCAGAAATTCTATGAGCATCACGGAATTGATTTTAAAGGAATAGCGCGGGCGATTTATAAAGATATAATTGCGGGTGAAAAAGTTCAGGGCGCTTCAACAATAACCCAACAGTTGATTAAAAATTCTATCTTAACTTCGGAAAAAACTTTCACGAGAAAAATAAAAGAAATAATTTTAGCGATTGAAACGGAGCAAAAATTTAACAAAGAGGAGATTTTGGAAATGTATCTCAATCAAATTCCTTATGGATCAAACGCATATGGAATAGAAGCGGCAGCGCAGACATTTTTTGGCAAGTCCGCTAAAGATCTTGATATTTCAGAATCAGCGCTGTTAGCTGGACTTCCAAAGGCCACGACTTATTATTCGCCGTATGGCGCGCATCCGGAAGCTTTGGAATTTCGCTATAAAAATATAATTAACCAAATGCTTCAAGAGGGATACATTAGCGAAGAAGAAGCAAAAGAAGCCAGAGAGGTAGAAATATTAAAGAAAATAAAACCGTTTCAGGAAAAAATAGAGGCGCCGCATTTTGTGATGTTTGTTAAACAGCAATTAGTTGACGAGTTTGGAGAGGAAAAAGTTGAGAAAGGCGGATTGAAAGTTTACACCACTCTTTTTTATGAGATGCAAATGGTTGCCGAGGACGCTGTTAGAAACGGAGCCGTGGAAAACGCGAAAAATTATGATGCTCATAATGCCGCCCTAGTTGCTATTGATCCTAAAACTGGAAAGATTTTATCAATGGTTGGCAGTAAAGATTATTTCAATATTGAAGAAGACGGCAATGTTAATGTTGCTATCTCGCCGCATCGCCAGCCTGGTTCGTCGTTTAAACCGTTTGTTTACGCAACTGCTCTTAAAAAAGGTTATACGCCAGATACAATTTTGTTTGACACTTATACAAATTTCGGCGTTGACGGAAGCGGAAAAGAGTTTCGTCCGCAGAATTATAATTTAACATATTTAGGTCCGGTAACAATAAGACAGGCTTTGGCGAGATCTCTTAATATCCCAGCAGTAAAAGCATTATATTTGGCAGGAATAGAAGATAGCGTTCAGACTGCTCGTGATCTTGGAATTACAACTCTTAATAATTCAGATGCATACGGTTTGTCTTTGGTGCTTGGAACAGGCGAGGTCAGACTGTTAGATATGGTTTCCGCTTATGGAGTTTTCGCGAATGATGGATATAAAAATGATTACACGAGTATTTTGAAAATAGAAAATTATAATGGAGAAATTTTAAAAGAATTTAAAGAAGATTCTGAGCAAGTTTTAGACGCGGAAATAGCGAGAAATATAACAAGTATTTTGTCTGATAATGTTGCCAGAACTCCAGCCTTTGGTTCTGGAAGTGATTTATATCTTGGAGAGAGGCCAGTCGCGGCTAAAACGGGAACAACAAATAGTTATAAAGATGGTTGGACGATTGG
>JAGLIN010000031.1 GCA_023142975.1 Candidatus Parcubacteria bacterium | reverse complement strand
TTTTTGCGGTTCAGAAAAAGGAACACTGGAGGTAACCAAGCTTCCGACTGCGTCGTAACAGCCATTTTGCAAAGCGCACTGCACCGCTTCTTCAATAGCCACTCCAGTCTGATCGTTATAGCCAATAAAATAGTGCTCGCCGACTACGGTAAAAGGCACTCCGGAAATATTAACATCCAGTTCCTTACCGACTCTTTTTAATAATTCAATACTTTCTTTATCACGAGTTACTTCTAAATAATGGATTTCTAAAGCTAAATATTTTTGTTCCAGTTCTTTCAAAAATTCTTTTTCATTTGAACAATGGGGGCAACCATTTGCCCAAAAAAAATAAAGGTCAGCTTTATTTTCAGGATTATTAAAATCGCCAGAGCTTAAAATACTATCTTGAGCAAAAGCAGAAGTCGCAAGCGCTGTAAATAGTAAGGCAATTGTTAAAAATATTTTAGTTATTTTATCTTTCATTTTTTTGGCTTAATCTTAATACTAAATACTGTATACTAAATACTAAATTTGAGCGGATGACCGGAGTCGAACCGGCGACCTTCTCCTTGGCAAGGAGACGTTCTAGCCACTGAACTACATCCGCAATTACTTTAGTAGGATAGCATAAAATTAGAATTAGTAAATAGCATAGCAGATGATAAATCTTTGTTCAAGAGTTTTTCTAAATTTATCTTTTTTTCTCTCCCTTTGATAAAGGACTGGGAATTTTTGAAAAAGATAAATTTGGAAAATGCATACAGTTCAAACCATGTCAATAGCCGCATCTTTTATTGTTATATCTCTCATAATCAACCGCGTTTTCTATGAAATTTATTTTTGCTGTCTTGTGATTTTTATCAATCATAATTGCAATTACATCAATTTGCCAAAATGTATCATCGGGATATTTATTTTCCAGCAAATAAAAAAGGGCTGTCTCAATAAGCCGCTTTTGTTTGTGAATTGTCACTGCGTCCTGAGGCAAACCGTACTTTTGGTTGCTATAATTTGTTCTTGTCTTCACTTCAATAAAATGCAACGAGTTTTTAAATTTAGCGATAATGTCTATCTCGCCAATTCTTTTTTGATAATTAGTTTTTATAATCAAATAATTTCTTTTTTCAAGAAAGTAGCAGGCAATCTTTTCGCCAATATCCCCAAGTTTTCTTTTTTCGGTTGGCATATTGCAAAATTTATAAATCTATCTGTCATTGGCAGATTCTAACACTAAATTATTCCAATCAGCCATTCTGTCGTAGTCATCAAAATATCGTTTTGCTGATCGTAGTAATAAAGTCCCGCGAGAGCGATTATAAAAATAGCTATTATAACCCCCACATTCAAAAAATCCGCTTTCATATTATATTCTTTCATTTTTTTAAATTTAATATTTATACTTATAGTTTATAATTATTTTTTAGTTTAGGCAAACGCCTATGTCATTTCCGCACTGAAATAAATTCAGCATAAACTCCAACGGGAATCCAGTAAGTATCAATAAATAATAATCATCGTAATAATTTTATTAAGCGAAATTAATAAAAAGCCAAAAAAATATTTCTATTTTTTTAACACGCTTAAAAACGCTTCCTGCGGAATTTCAACTTTCCCGAATGATTTCATTTTTTTCTTTCCTTTCTTTTGCTTCTCTAGTAATTTTCTTTTACGAGAAACATCTCCGCCATATAATTTTGCGGTAACATCTTTTCTAAAAGGCCTGATTGTTTCACGAGCAACTATTTTTTCTGAAATAGCCGCTTGAAGAGCGATGGCAAAGTTTTGGCGCGGAATTATATTTTTCAATTTAGCGACAATCCTTTTTCCTTCACTATGGCTTTCGTCTTTTGGAACTATTTTTGAAAATGCTTCAACTTTTTCTCCAGCGACAAGAATGTCAAGTTTTATCAAATCCCATTCCTTAAATTCAATAAGCTCATAATTCATTGAAGCAAATCCGCTGGAAACGCTTTTTAGATTGTCATAAAAATCAACTATGATATTAATCAGTGGCGCTTCGTATTCCAGAATAACTCTGTCTTGTGAAAGATAATCGGTTTTTTTGTAAACAGCTCTAGAGCTTTCCGCTAATTTCATAACTGAACCTATTTTATTTTTTGGCAAAACAATTTCAAGTTTAACCCATGGCTCTTTTATTTTTTCTATTATTCCTGGATCCGGCATATCAGCTGGAGAAAATATCGTCAACTCTTTTCCGCCTCTCTTTTTAATCTGATAAGAAACAGACGGTGTTGTGATCACAAGATTCATATTATATTCTCTGCTCAATCTTTCGCTGATAATTTCCATATGAAGCATTCCGAGAAAGCCGCATCTAAAGCCGCGTCCAAGAGCGGAAGAGCTTTCTGGTTCAAAAAATAAAGAAGCATCGTTGAGTTTCAGTTTTTCCAAAGCGTCTCTTAATTCAGGATAGTCATCGCCCTCAACTGGATAAATACTTGCGAAAACCGTCGACTTGACTTTTTTATATCCTGGCAATGGTTCTATGTCAAAAATCCTCCCAGCTCCCTTTTTCA
>JAGLIN010000030.1 GCA_023142975.1 Candidatus Parcubacteria bacterium | reverse complement strand
TGAAAAAGGGAGCTGGGAGGATTTTAAAATAGTGATTGTATCTCCCACGCGACATTTATCAACTTCTTTTAATCCAGTAGCAATATATCCGATATCTCCCGCTTTAAGGCTGTCCGTTTTTTCAAGTTGCGGTTTCATAATCCCAAGTTCTATAATTTCAGATTTTGTTTTTGATTTAAGAAAATATATCTCGCTATTGTTATCTATAGCGCCATCAACAATTCTGACTTGCGCTATAACGCCTTTATATGAATCAAAATATGAATCAAAAACAAGCGCCCGTGCATGTTTTTTTATATCTCCGCGCGGAGAGGGAATTTTTTCAACAATCTTTTCAAGGACTTCCAAAACATTTTCGCCGGTCTTCGCGGATATTTTTATTATTTCTTTTTCTTCAATTCCAATCAAATCACTTATTTCTTTTGACACTTCGCTAACCATCGCGTTTGGCATATCAATTTTATTTATAACAGGAATTATAACCAGATCTTGTTCTAACGCCAAATATAAATTTGCCAGAGTTTGCGCCTGAATTCCCTGTGTAGCGTCCACAAGTAAAAGCGCCCCCTCAACAGCAGCAAGTGATCGCGAAACTTCATAAGAGAAATCAACATGACCAGGGGTGTCAATTAAGTTTAAAGTATATTTTTTATATTCCATTTTTACTGGTTGCAACTTTATTGTTATTCCTCGCTCCCTTTCTATATCCATCTGATCTAAAATTTGATTTTTCATTTTTCTGTCTTCAACTGTTTTTGTCAACTCCAAAAGACGATCAGCCAAAGTTGATTTTCCGTGGTCAATATGCGCGATAATGCAAAAATTGCGAATGTTTTTCTGAGACATAGAATGTATTAAATTTGGTATAATTTAAACTTTGGACTTTTGTTTTATTTCTCCCAACAGTTTCTTAACTCTTTCAATATTCTTCTCATTATAAATAGAAACCGCTAAAACATTCGGATTTATTTTTTTTAATTCTTTCATTTTTTCTTCAATCTCTTTTTCGCTAATCAAATCGGTTTTAGTCAGAAAAATATATTCTCGTTTTTTCAATAAGCTTGCCTCATATTTTTTTAGTTCATTTTTAATAGCATTATAATCATTAAGCAAATTTTCTGATTCAGAAGAAATGCAGTGAATTAAAATCCTCGTTCTTTTTATGTGCCGTAAAAATCTTATTCCCAGACCCTTCCCAGAAGAAGCGCCTTCAATCAATCCTGGTATGTCAGCGATGATCAAACCATAAAAATCACCGAGGTTTGGCTCAAGAGTAGTAAATGGATAAGCGGCGACCTTGACATTTGCTTTTGTTAGGATATTTAGCAAACTTGATTTGCCAGCGCTTGGTAGTCCGATTAATCCTACATCAGCAATAAGCCGAAGCTCTAAAAGAAAATCAAAGCCTTCTCCTTTTTTCCCTTCTTCAAATTCTTTCGGTGTTGTATTTGTTGAAGATCTAAAAAAATAATTTCCTCTTCCTCTTTTACCGCCCCTGACTGCTAAAACTTTTTCTTCATCTCTTACAATTTCTAAATCTCTACCCGTATCTAAGTTATGGGCTATTGTTCCAATTGGAACTTTTAAAATTAAATCTTTTCCCCTCTTGCCTTCAAGAATTTTATTTTTTCCATCTACGCCATCTTCCGCCAAAAATTCTTTTTTAAAGCGAAATTTATTTAGGGCAGTTAAATTTGAAGTTCCTTTTAAATAAACACTTCCGCCATTACCGCCATCTCCGCCTGTCGGACCTTTTTCTCCTTTATTTTTATTAAAAGCGACACGGCCATTTCCGCCCTTTCCGCCTCGTAATTTAATTTTTACTTCATCAATCAACATATTTATTTTATTTAAAACTTACGCGTTTGGACAAATAATAATGTATATAAATGTCATCCTGAATTTGTTGAAGCGTTATGTTTGCTGAGAATAACATTCTTTGACAAGCTTGGGATGATAGCAAATACGTAAGTCCTGTTATAGTTAAACCATTGTATTTTTAGTCTATAGTCTTTTTGTTAATAAATCAAGGATTTTTAGGCGCCCCTCTTGATTTTTAGCAATAAATAGGCTATTCTTTAAGAGTAAGCTAAAAGTATCTAAATTATGAGTTTTAAATTAAGTTACAAAAAATTAGAAGAATTTGCCGTTGTTCTTTCTGTTATTTTATCTGGCTTTATAACAACGGCTATTTTTAAGATGAATAACTTTTTTACTTTCCCAAGTTTAGACGAACTGCTTTGGTATCGTAGGGCGGATATTTTTTGGGACAAAATGTTTAATTTTGATTTTTCGGGATTAGTTTTGTCGTTACAGCCGGGAATAACAGTACATTGGTTTGCGGGATTTATGGTAAAATTTATAGATTTTGATTTTAGTGATGTTGCGAGACGCATTGCTGAAAAAGAAGCTCTCGGATTGAATTTTAATGATGTGATGAATGTAAATGATCAGGTTGTTTATAATTTATACCGACCAATAAGTTTTGCTTTCAACGCTCCCTTGTTTTTACTGTTAACAATTTTTTCTGTATTATTTTATTATTTATTAAAAAAACTTGGATTTAACAAAATAATAGCGTCCTTCTCAACTTTATTTTTTACAACTAACATTTATCTTTCTTACTGGACTACTCCAAGCGACAAAATGCTAATTATTTTTATGACTTTGAGCTTTTTGACTTTTCTTGTTTATATTAGTAGCGAGAATAAAAAGAAATACTTATTTGCCTCAGCGATTTTTGGCGCTTGGGCAGTTTTGTCAAAATTAACAGCGTTGTTTATTTTGCCATTTTATTTTCTCGTTGCTATTTTTTATTTGTGGCCATTTGACAAAGAAAAAATAAAAATCATTATTAAAGACTGCTTTTATTGGACATTGATTTTTATTTTCGTCTGTATAATTTTTCTGCCAACTATAATCATAAATCCGAGTGAAGTGTACGGTCTATTTTTCAGGACCAATGTCATTGAAAGTAATTATAGCGCGCCTGAATATTCTAATGGATTAATTGATTATGTTAAATCATTATTTTTTACGGCCAGCGCAAATCCTGGAATGCCGTTATTTTTTATAGTGTATTTTATCATAAATTCAAAAAAGAAATATAGAAGCGTATTCGCTTCTTTGCCACAAAAACACATAAAAACTATAGTTGCTTACATAGCGCTTTTTATTGTTATGGTAACTTTGATGAGTAAAAATCGCGATATTAGATTTATGTCGCCAGCATTTGTTATGATGAGTGTTATTTCAGCGACTGGACTTTATGGAACAATAAAAATAATTAAAAATAAGTTTAAGCTGACAAATCAAATTTATTTCGCGGCAGTAATAATTTTAATAATGTCCCAATTTTTTTCTATAATTTCAGACGGGGAACTTATGAGGATAATTATAGAAAATAATTTTAGCGTGTAAAATTTTGGGTTATACGGAACTTACTCTTAAATAAAAAGCGACACTAAAATAAATTAAAACCCAAAATACAAAAAGTCCTGAAATAAATTCAAAGTTTGTCTTGAGTTTAGTTTAGAAATAACAGATCTAAGGCGAAGAAATTCCGTAATATTTTTTAATATGAATAACAATAAAAAAGAAATATCCATAATTATTCCAGCTTATAATGAAGCTGAAAATTTGCCGTTATTATGTAATGAAATAACCGCAGTTATGAAAAATATTGATGACAATTATGAAATAATAATTGTAGATGACGGCAGCAGTGATAAAACAGAGGAAGTCATTGAAAGATTGTTTCAAAACGACAGAAAACATATTAAAGGTATTCAGTTCAGATCTAATTTTGGGAAAGCTTCCGCGTTAAAAGCTGGTTTTGACGAAGCTTGCGGTAGAATTATTTTTACAATGGATGCTGATTTACAAGACGATCCGAAAGAAATTCCAAATTTTATCGCCAAAATAAATAATGGCTACGATCTTGTGTCTGGCTGGAAGCAAAATCGCAAAGATTCGTTTATTAAAAATAGCAGTTCTATATTTTTTAATTTTGTGACTTCTCTTTTCTCAAAAATAAAACTGCATGACTTTAATTGCGGATTCAAAGCGTACAGAAGCGAAGTTGCGAAAAGTTTAGATCTATACGGACAATTGCACAGATACATTCCCGTTATAGCTAAAAACAACGGATACAAAATAACTGAAATTCCCATTCATCACAGAAAAAGAAAGTTTGGTAAATCTAAATACGGTCCTGTAAGATTTTTAAATGGATTTTTGGATTTATTGACAGTTCTCGTTTTAACGAAATATTTTAAAAGACCAGCTCATTTTTTCGGCGGATTCGGCGCGATTGCTTTAATGCTTGGATCTGTAGTTAGTTTATATATAACTTGTTTAAAGTTATTTACTGGATCTATTCAAAATAAACTTCCGTTATTTATCGCTGGAATTTTACTTGTTATGGTCGGCGTCCAGCTTATCTCATTAGGATTAATTGGTGAAATGTTTGTGAAGATTTCAAACAAGAAAGATGATGGTTTAATCAAAAAAATAATAAAGGATTGATAAAAAATGCGTAAAAAAAAAGTCTTAGTAACAACAACCACTTTTCCAAGTTTTTTAAATAATGATTTTACTCCTCGCTTTGTTTGTGAATTATCAAAAAGATTGGCAAAAAAAAATGATTTAGAGATAGTTGTTTCCACGCCTTATCTTAAAAATTCAAAAAAACACGAAGAGAGAAATAATTTAAAAATATATCGCTATAAATACGGCTTTACGGCTCTTCGCGATGGGGCAATTCTACCCAATATCAAAAAGAATAAGTTCCTTATTTTTCAAATTCCATTTTTATTATTATTCTCTTTTTTAAATATAATAAAATTAGTTAAAAAAGAAAAAGTAGATATTATTCACGCGCATTGGATTATTCCGCAGGGATTTTTAGCGGTCCTCTATAAAAAATTATTTAGAAAGAAAAGTTTGAGAATAATTTGCACTGTTCATGGGGGAGATATTTTCAGTTTAAGATGCTGGTTAATGACTAAAATAAAAAAATGGACATTAGACAATGCGGATGCAATAACGGTTGTTAGCAAAGAAATCAAGGAAGAAGTAAAGAGAATAGGAGTTAAAAATAATTTTATTAAAATAGCACCAATGGGGGTTGATGAAAATATTTTTAGTCCAGATAAATATGACGAAAACATAAAAAAGAAATATAATATTACTGGACAGCTTCTACTTTTTGTCGGACGATTGGTTGAAAAAAAAGGAATAAAATACGCTATTTCAGCAATGCCAATAGTTTTTAAAAAATATCCCAACGCAAAGTTTATAATTATTGGCGAAGGACCTTTAAAAAATGATTTAAAAAAACAAGTTAAAAAGCTGAATTTAGAAAATAATATAATCTTTGCGGGAGGAATTTCTAACTGCGAATTACCAGAATATTATGTCTCTGCCGATATATTATTAGGCCCTAGCATCACTGCCAAGAATGGCGACAGTGAGGGATTCGGCTTAATTTTTGTAGAAGCATTATTATGTAAATGCTCCGTCATTGCTTCCGATCTGGAAACAATTTCTGATATAATAAAAAACGAAAAAACTGGAATTCAAGTAGATGTTAAAAATACAGAATTATTTGCCGGCAAAATCATTGAGCTGATTGAGAATGAAAATAAAAGAAATAAATTAGCGGAGAATGGATACGAATTTGTGAAAAAAAGATTTACTTGGGATATTTCGACGGAAAAGTATTATAAGCTTGTCAATAATTTGATTGAATAATTTCTATGCTCAATATTGTTTTCATTGTAAAATATTATTATCCTCTTAAGAGACCTTCAGGCATATTGAGATTTGTTATGAATTTATCAGAAAAATTAGGAGAAAAAACAAATTTGACAATAATAACTTGTAGATTTAACAAAAAACATAAAAGCAAAGAATTCTATAAAAGTTATAATATTATAAGAGTTAATTCTCCTTTTTATATATCCTCGGCTATTAAATCAGCAAAGTTAAAACCAGATTTGATAATCTTCGGAACGGGTATTTCAAAGTTATGGTTACTTTTCGCGACTTCTGTCATATTTAAATCTTTAAATGTTTTCTCTTTATACCTATTCAACTTTAAAAAACCGAGGTATTTGCTATATCAATTTGTAGATTTGGATTATAAAAACCATTTTTTGACAAAATATGTTTGTATGATGTTTGAAAAAGTTATTTGTACAAACATCTCGCTATATAATTTTTATTCAAAATATAATAGAAAAAAGACAACTTTCCATTTGCCGCCAGGAATAGATCTTTCAAAATTTCACAATATTGAAAATAAAATAAATAAAAAAATTAGAATTGGTTTTTTTGGGCATTTGAATTATAGTAAAGGGTCTGACATATTATTAAATTCATTTTTAAAATTAAATAACGAAGACATTGAACTGTTTTTAGCTGGATTGGGTAATATGGAAAGTAAATTAAAAAAAATATCTTTAAAACATAAAAATATATTTATAAGGGGATATATAGATAATATAGAAGATGCTATAGCATCCTGTGATTTATTGGTTTTTCCCTATAGGCATTCAAAAAAAGTTTTAGGGCTTTCTCTCTCCGCGATTGAAGGACTTGCTATGGGAAAACCATTGTTAGTTTCTGATAATAATTGTTTGAGAGATTTAGTAATTCATGGAGAAAATGGATATATTTTTAAAAATGAAGATGAACTTACTAAATATTTGTTTGAATTAATTGAAAACAAAGACAAGTTATTGACATTGGGTTTAAAATCAAAAAACAAATCTTTAAAATTTGATATTAATTCTATTTGTGATAAATTAATTAATATAATTAGATATTGAATATTAGTTTATGAATATATTATTAATAAACGATTGGCTTGATATTTCCTCAACAGGAAGCGCGAACTCTATAATGGGAATAAAAAACATACTTGAAAAAAATGGACACAAAGTTTATTTATTAAGCAAAAATAAAAAAAAGCCTGATTTATTTTCTTTTTTTAATGCCTGGTTTAGTATAAATAATTATTTCAAAACAAAAAAAATAATAAGAGAAAATAAAATAGATGTGGTTCATATAAATAATATCGCAAGATTTATATCACCTTCTCCAATCTTAGCAGCCAAAAGAATGAGAACGAGAGTTGTAATGACTTTGCGTAATAATTATTACTATTGTCCGAAGGGATGGAATGTTGATCAAAAATATGAAGAATGTGAAAAGAAATACGGTCTGTCTTGTTTGTTTTCCAACTGTCCTTCGCAAAATGAGAGCTGTGTTTATTTGCCATACCATTTTATCAAGTGGATAAAAGTTGGATTTCATAGATATTTTATCAAAAAATATGTAGATTATTTTATCTGCCCTTCAAAAAGAATGAAACTGGTTATTAAGAAAGATTTTAATCTTTCTGAAAAAAAAATAGGCTATTTAGCTAATTTCACAAAAAGCGCGAACAATGGCGATATTAAAATTAAAAAAAACGACAAACAATTTCTTTATGTTGGGAGAATTTCAAAAGAAAAAGGGATTGATGTTGCAATTAAAAGTATAGACTATTTAATAAAAAAAGAAGGCTTATTAAATATAAAATTAAAGATTATTGGAGATGGTAGGTGCAAAAAAGAAATGGAAGAACTAGTAATTGAATTAGGGATAAAAGAAAACATTGAATTTTTAGGCAGGATAGATAATAATAATATTGACAAATATTATCAACAGTCAATGGCAATTTTAGTTCCAAGTGTTTGGTTTGAGGTTTTTGGGTTAGTTAATATAGAAGCAATGAGAAACAAAATTCCCGTGATTGCAAGTAATATCGGAGGAATATCTGATATCGTAGATCACAAAAAAACAGGGTACCTGTTTGAGGCTGGAAATTATAAAGAGATGAGTTGTTTTATAAAGAAACTTTATAAAAATATTGAACTTAGCGAAGAATTGGGTGAAAGTGGACATAAAAAATTCGTAACAGAATTTAGTGATAATGGATATTACAAAAAATTAATGAAAATATATTTAGGAAATTAAAATGATCTTGATAAAAAATATAAATAATATATTAAATAAATACGATATAATAAATTTCCTAGAAAGCACCGATGGTTCATTATATCAAAAAACTATGAGAGGCGGTTTTTGGATTTTTTCCTTGCGCGTTATTACCCGATTGTTAAATTTAGTTAAACTTATAGTATTAGCTCGCTTGCTTTCTCCAAGCGACTTCGGTCTTTTCGGCATTGCGCTTTTGTCTTTATCAATTTTAGAAACTTTTTCTCAAACTGGGTTTAACAGGGCATTGATCCAAAAAAAAGGAGATATTAGTTCTTATCTTGATTCCGTTTGGACAGCTGGCATAATAAGAGGAATAATCATCGCAATAATTTTATTTTTTACTTCTCCTTACATAGCAATATTTTTTGATGTCCCAGAAGTCGTTCCAATTTTAAGAACAATAGGACTAGTAGTTATTATTAAAAGTTTTGTTAATATTGCTATAATTTATTTTCAAAAAGAATTAGAATTTAAAAAATATTTCCAATACCAATTTTTAGGCTCACTCTCTAGCGCAGTTGTAACAATTAGCGTAGCCATCATTTTTCAAAGCGTTTGGGCTTTAGTTTTTGGACTTTTAGCTGGTAGCCTGATAAGATTACTAATGTCCTATAGAATTGATTCTTATCGTCCCAAAATTAGAATTGATCTTCAAAAATTGAAAGAGTTATGGGGCTTTGGAAAATGGGTAATGGGATCAAGTATGTTAGTTTTTTTGATTACTCATGGAGATGATATTTTTGTGGGAAAATTATTAGGAGTTACCGCGCTTGGTTTTTATCAATTTGCCTATTCAATTTCTAATGCTCCAGCAACAGGAATAACGCATGTAATTTCTAAAATAACTTTTCCAGCTTATTCAAAATTGCAAGATGATATTCCAAGACTAAGAAAGGCATATTTAAAAGTTCTAAGTATCACTACTCTTTTTTCTTTTCCAATCGCTGGTTTAATTTTTATTTTAGCTTCTGATTTTACGATGATATTTTTAGGGGAGAAATGGATGCCAATGGTACCGGCGATGCAAGTGCTATGTTTGTGGGGATTAATTCGATCAATAGGAGCAACAACCGGACCTGTTTTTCAAGCTGTTGGTAAACCTAAAATAGTAACTAAGTTACAATTATTTGTATTAATTTTGTTAATGATATTAATATACCCCCTTGCTATTAAATGGGGAATATTAGGAGTTGCTACAGCTGTTATTCTTTCGTCAATGTTGCCAAATATTGCAATTTTCGTTATAATTACGAAACTAATAAGATGCAAATTGTTTGTTTTTGTCAAGATGATAATGCTACCGTTAATAAGTTCAATGGGACTTGTTTTGTCTATAGTGTTATTAAGAAATATAATAATAGAAACAAACGTTATATCGTTTATAGCGTTTGTTGCTGCTGGTCTTTTATTTTATGTTTTGCTCTATGTACAATTGGGTAAGTTATTTAATTATAAAAAACTTTTTAATTAATAAAATCTAACACAGTTATACTATTGCATAATTTATTTTAATAAACTTATAACATGAGAAAGAATATAAACAACATTGTAAAAATATTTTCTGAAGAGTTTCCTATTCAAGAACCCATCGTTGAGCTGGGATCTTTTCAGGTTTCTGGCCAGGAAGAGATAGCGAATCTTAGGCCATTTTTTGAAGGAAAGGAATTTATAGGATGTGATATGAGAAAAGGAACTGGTGTTGATAGGATAGAAGATATTGAGAAACTATCATTTCAAGATTCAACGATTGGAACAATTTTGTTAATGGATACATTGGAACATGTGCAAAATTGCCATAGCGCGCTAAATGAAGTTTATAGGGTTTTAAAAAAAGATGGGATTGTTATCATGAGTTCTGTAATGGATTTTCCAATACATGACCACCCTTTTGATTATTGGAGATTTACGCCAGAAGCCTTTAAATTGTTACTTGGCAAGTTTAAAATAAAAATTATAGGTTATGAAGGAAATCCAAGAAAGCCACATACCGTGTTTGCGATCGGAATTAAATCTTTGTCGTTTGATTTAAAATACAAAAATCATTTTGATCAGTTTAAGAAAAAATATATTCAAATTAATAATGACCTCAACCGCAATTTACACAAAAGAAATACCATTAAAATTGTAAGAAATAATATAAGAAACATATTTAAAATGAAGAAATATAAAGATCATATAGATGTATTGTATTACAATGATACATCTAACTAATATGTTGAATCTTGTTATTTATGAAAATACTCAATCCTTCCTATATCGGAAAACGAAATGACATTTTAAATTTAGTGCCTTTTGGTTCTAAAAATATTTTAGATGTTGGTTGTAGCAATGGCGTTTTAGGGGAAAATATAAAAATAAATTTTGAAGCAGAGGTAGTTGGCATAGAAATTGATAAGAATATGGTCGAAATGGCAAAAAGAAAACTGGATAGAGTAATTTTGTGTAACATAGAAAAAGCTGATCTTAGAAAATGTCTTGAAGTAGAATATTTTGATGTTATTATTTTCGGGGATATATTAGAGCATCTTATAAATCCTTGGAAATTAATAGAAAATATGAAAGTATTCCTAAAAAAAGATGGAGTGATTATTGCAAGTATACCAAATATAAGACATTATTCAACTATATTAAACTTATTGCTTAAGGGTTCTTGGCCATATAACGAAAGAGGTATCCACGATAAAAATCATTTAAGATTTTTTACTTTAGATTCAATAAAAAGAATGTTTAAAAACGCGGGTTTTGAAATTATTAAAATAGAACACAATTATAGAATTATTGAAAAACCTCACAAATTAAATAGATTATCATTTTTGATCTCTTTTCCTCCTTTTACAAATCTAATAACTTTTCAATATCTTATTGTTGCAAAAAAATTGACAAGTTCAACTAACAAACAGCACAAGGCTGTCAGTTGATAGCAAACTATAATATAAATATAAAAAGATTTTTAAATAGGTATTTAATCCTAGTTATATTTTTTTAAATATGAAAATTTCAATATTAAATGCTAATTTATCAAACAATTGTTTAGGGAGAACTTATTTGCTTGCAAAAATATTACAAAGAAATTATGAAGTTGAAATTATAGGACCAATGTTTGGCAGTAAGATTTGGCAACCAGTGATATGGGATAAAAGTATAACGTATAAATCAATAAAAATAAGAGGTTCGTTAAAATCAAAAGGTTTGTTGCGATCATATTTTCAGACGACAAGGCTAATCAATATGATTGATGGGGATGTGATTTATGCCAATAAGAATCTTTTTACAAGTTTCGGAATTGGTCTTTTTACGAAAATAATCAAAAATAAACCTTTAGTTTTAGATATTGACGATTGGCAAATGGGATTTGTTAAAAATAATATTAGAAATCAATCTAAATCCGAATTTTATAAATATCTAATTGATTCTGCCAAAAGGCTATATCGCGTGGATTCTTTTTGGAGTAATTTAGTTAGCGAGAAGCTATCTTATTTAGTAAAAGATAAGACGGTTTCAAATAGTTTTTTGAAAGAAAAATTCGGAGGAACGATAATTGTTCATGGCAAAGATACGGATTTTTTTAATCCAGAAAATTTTGATATGAAAAAAACAAGAGAAAAATATGGCATTGGCAATGACAAAAAAGTTATAATGTTTTCTGGTAGCCCTCGCGCGCACAAGGGCTTGGAAGATCTTGTTGATGTTATTGCCAAAATAAATAATAACAACATTATTCTGTTTGTCGTAGGTATCGATAATAATGATATTTATTGTAAAAATCTCATAAATTATGCGGAAAGAAAAATTAAAAAAAGTTTTAAATGGGTAAATATGCAAGCATTTGAGAAAATTCCAGAATTTATTAATATGGCTGATCTTATTGTAATACTGCAAAAGAAAAATATTGCAACCATTGGGCAACTTCCAGCTAAGATTTTTGATGCTATGGCTATGGCGAAGCCAATTATTGCAACTAATGTGAATGACATGGCAGAAATTTTAGATGGTTGCGGCATAATTGTTGAAAATTGTGATTCGGATCAATTAGAAAAAAGTATTAACTATATAATTAAAAATAGCAAAGAGGCAAAAGAAATGGGCATAAGAGCGAGAGAAAAATGTATAGCAAAATATAGTTGGGATATTATGGAAAAAGAATTATTGAAAGTATTTGATAAATATGATAAGAGCATACATTCTTAAGCTGGTTATTAAATATTATTTTTAAAAAAATATAAACAATAGAAAAGAAAACGGAAAATAAAATCGCAAATAAGAGAAATAAAAAATAAAGGAAATTCTTGAAAGCGCGTATAAATGGTATAAAAACAACCTTGATTAATTTGCAAAAATAAATAAAATGAATAACCAAAAACCTTTCATTAGTATAATCATCCCAGTATATAATGATCCTCTTAGAATTAAAAAACTGTTAAACGCTCTTATTGGTCAAGATTATTCTAAAGAAAAATATGAGGTTATTGCTGTTGATAATAATTCAACAGACAACACCCTAAATGTAATAAAAGAAATTGCAAGAAATAATAACGGAACAAGAATAAAAGTATTAACAGAAAATAATATTCAAACTTCGTATGCCACAAGAAATAAGGGAATAGAAAGCGCAGAAGGAGAATTAATTATTTTTTTAGACTCAGATACTTTTGTTGATAATAATTTATTGCAACTAATTGAAAATAAATATAAAAAAGATAAATTTTCTTACGCAGGTCTGAATATAATTATTGTTTCAGAAACAAATAATATTTTTGATAAGTATGATAAACTCAACGCATTCAATATTATGTTATTTGTCGAAAATAGACACTTTGCTCCAACTTGTTCTTTGGTAATAGAAAAATCTATTTTAAAAAAAGTCGGACTCTTTAGAGGAGATTTAATTTCTGGAGGAGACTTGGAGTTTGGTCGACGCGCTTATGATTATGGGATAAAGCAAACATATTATGATGATATTATAGTTTATCATCCTGCGAGATCTTCTTTTAAGGAATTTTATAAAAAACATTCGAGAATAGGAAGAGGGAAAGCGTACACTTGCAAAGGTGTAGAAAAGATACTGTTTTTAAAGTATATATTACCAGTACGTCCATCCTCGTTTATAAGAAATAGTCTTAAAAAATCTGTTAATCATATAAATATAAAAAAAATAGATATTTTTATAGCGTATCTAACGGATTATTTAAGAAGAATAATAACCTTGTATCATTTCTGCAAAGAAATTGCAAATACATACATGAAGAAGATAAAATAGAAGTTTTTATTATTAAATTAAATCAAATCAATATTATGAATATGAATTATACAAAAAAAATTAAATGTAAATTTGATAGGGCAAAAAGAAAACTATTTACAAAAATTTACAAACTTAATCAAAAAAAAGAAATAGAAAGGCTTGGTAATGAAAACGATCCAGTCCTAAAATCTTTTGCAAATGTTATAAATTCAGTATTGAATAATAAAATTAACGATGAAGAAAAGGAAATAATTTATAAAATAGAAGAATTAAGAAATATTTTAAATAATTCAACTTCTACTATTTCTATTATTGATTATGGAGCAGGGTCTCCAAATAACAATCTAACAAAAGAAGAGATGTACGAAGGCAAAAATGAAATTAAGAATGTTGGAGAATTTTGCCACAGCGTTTCAAAATCGTATAAATGGAACCTTCTTTTGTTTAAGTTGATTAGAGAATTTAAACCCTTATTGTGTTTAGAGTTAGGAACTGCTTGTGGATTTTCAGCCGCATATCAAGCAGCAGCGTTAGAGCTCAACCACAAGGGAAAGATTATAACCATGGAAGGATCAGAATCATTATCCTTATTAGCCAAAAATAATTTTGAGAACCTTAATTTAAAAAAAGTTGAAGTAGTCACTGGTCGATTTCGAGATACATTAAGTAACACATTGTGTAAAAATCAACCGTTTGATCTTATCTTTATTGATGGACATCATGATAAAAATGCAACAATAGATTACTTCGAAAAAATATTGAAGAATTTGAATGATGACGCAATTCTTATATTTGATGACATTTCATGGTCTTTAGGAATGAAAGAGGCATGGACAATAATAAAAAATAACAAGAATCTCAAAGCAAGTATAGATTTATTTGAAATCGGTATTTGTGTTTTTACAAAGCTACCAACAGAGAAGACCAAATATTATAAGATTACAATTTAATACTATCCCATAAAACAGCAACTTGACTTTTCAAATGTATTGTGTAAAAAGTTATAAGCATTCTACTTGAAAAATGTTTATAAGTAGCTAAAAGATCAATAAAATATTAAGATTATTTATAAAACACTAAGAAAATAAGCACTTTTATTTACTATTATCCCACAAAGTTTAGAGTTATTAATAAAAAAAAGAGGCTTTTGCCTCTTTTTTTATATTTATAATATTTTCTATCTTATAGGATAATAGTAGACACAACAATAACCATAGCGTAAGCAAGACCAGCGATAACCATACCAATTACACCAGCGGCGATAGTTTTCTTAGCGTTAGCAACAGTATCTTCGTTTCCTCCAGCGGTAAGATATTGAACGCCTCCCCAAATAATTACTAAAGTAGCGATAATAGCAATGAAACCAAGAATGTAGTTTGTAACATTCATAATTGCTATTTCTATGTCAGTTTGAACGCCTTCTGGCGGATTTTGATATCCCCATCCGCCTGTTGGACTAACTGGAGCGGCTCCAGCAATAGAAGCGGAAAGAGCGAAAGCGTAAACGAGCAGTGAAGAGATTGATAGTTTCTTCATTAAATTTTTCATTTGTTTCACCCCCTTTCAAATTATTGATTTATTTTTTCTATTTAATTTCAATAAATTTTAATTGCAAGAATAAGACAGTGTCTTGTTCTTGCTAAAGAATTATAGTCACAATAACATTTACTAACGCGTAAGCTATTCCAGATATTACTAGTCCTATTAAAGCGTAAGTAACTACTCGTTTTCCTGTAGTAGCTTTAGTCTCATCTCCAGCTGATCCAATATACGTCACTCCGCCCCAAATTATCGTTAAAACTGCAATCATCGCCACAAATCCGAGAATCCAGTTTGTTAGATTTATAACAGCATCTTCAAAGTTCTCTGGAACATTCTCTGGAGGCTCTGGCGATCCAAACCCTCCGCTACACAGGCTATCATTTATAGTACAATCGGCGTTACATGTTAATGCAATATCACTGGTTCCGCCAGAGACAACAGGACCTGAAGTATCTCCCAAATCAGAGCAAAATTCTGCTCCTCCTATAAAAACATCTGTGTCACACGATTCACCAGAATCAAGAGTTTCATCACCGCAAACGGCCATTGTAATAGAAACACTAAAAACAGAAGTTATTATTAATAAAGAAAAGAAACTCATTATTGATAACCCCGCTTTTTTTTGAAATTTGTTTTTTAACATTTTAGTTTTTTATCTTGTTGAATTAAAATTACTGCAATATCACAGTGACAATAATATTTACCAAAGCGTAAGCTATTCCCGATATCACCAATCCAATCAAAGCGTAGGTGACTACTCGTTTTCCTGTAGTAGCTTTAGTCTCATCTCCAGCTGATCCAATATACATCACTCCGCCCCAAACTATCGCCAAAACTGCAATCATCGCCACAAATCCGAGAATCCAGTTTGTTAGATTTATAACGGCGTTATCAAAGTTGGTAGGAACTCCTACGGGAGGCGCTGGCATAACCCAGTCAGCCAAAGCATTATTTACGAATAAAAACACTGACAAGAGCATAGTGATTATGACAGTAAACGCATTTTTAACAGCAGTTGTTTTTTGATCAATTACTGTTATTGTTTTTTGTGACATACTTTTGTGTTAATTTTAATATTAAAAGTTTTATTATTCAATTTTTATAAATCTGGTTTTATAAATCTGGAACTAATATTTCGGCAACTATGGCATTTACGATAGCGTAAGAAACTCCTGCTATAAATACTCCTATTAACGCGTAGTAAATTATTTTTTTCGCTAAATCAGCCTTTTGCGCGTCTCCTGATGAAAAAATATAATTTATACCGCCCCAAACCAATACCAACACTGAAATTCCTAGAGTAAATCCCAGTAACCATTCAGTTAAACTTAAAATTGCTATATCAAGATTTTCTATTAAACTATCACCTGGATTATCAGGAAGTTTCCATTGGGCAATGGCAATATTAGTTATCATTATTGACGACGCTAAACAAATGGCAATCGCGGAAAAATTTAAGCACTTATTATTTCTCATTATCTTTATTATTACATTTTTTGGTTAGGTAGTCAAATAAATAAAACCTGACTATGCGCAAAGAATTTAATCGTCTTGAAAACTCGGGACTTCGTTGTCTTTTTATTTGCCGTATTCATTAAGACTTCTCGCAATGACAACTTTTATTTGTATGCTATTTTTAATGAAAAACCTCGTCTATTATTGTTATAATAGCAAAAGATATCCCAGCTACGAAAATTCCAAGCAAAGCGTATTTAACAATTTTTTTGGCATTTTCTGTTTTCTGCGCATCTCCCGAAGAGAAGACATAATATAGCCCGCCATAAACTAATACTAACACCGAGATTGCAATAGCAATTTTTAAAAGCCAGCTGATTATACTGTCTATTACGTCAGGGATTAGTTTACTTGGAATACCGGCAGGCAAACAATCAGCCGGGCAATTGAACATATTTTCACCTAAGGAGTAATCACAATCATCTCCATCGCCGTCGGCATCGCCTGGTGGAGCAGCGCATCCAACTGTAGGTCCAGGGCATGTGCATCCGCAAGCATCAAATTTACTTAGACATGCAGGAGGAGGATCTGCGCAAGTTACACCTAAGTTAAAATCACATGCAGGTAAACAAGATGGAGCAGTACTACATGACCAACCAGTAGCGCAACCAGTTGTGTTACCATCTAAAGGTGAACAATCACCAGTATCAGGAGGAAGAGGAAGACATTGATCATACCAAAAACCTGTCATCCCAAGACCACATATATATTCTGCTTTACTTACATTGCCATAAGATAATAATATAAAAAATAGAGAAACTAAAACAACATAAATCGGAAATATGTGTACTTTTGATGAAAATATTTTTTTTGTTTTCATTAAATTTTATTAAATCAATTTGAATAGATTATAAATTATTTATTTTTCTGTTCTTTTTTTATAATCCTCAATCGCTTTATGCAAAGCATCAGCTGCTAAATTGGAGCAGTGCATTTTCATTGGCGGGAGACCTTCTAAACTTTCCGCTACATCTTGATTAGTAATTTTCATTGCTTCATCTAAAGTTTTGCCTTTCGCTAAATCTGTGACCATTGAAGAAGTAGCAATCGCCGCCGCGCATCCCAATGTTTCAAATTTGATATCTTTGATCGTATTTCTTTTCTTGTCTATTTTAAGATAAACTTTCATTATATCTCCGCAAACTGGATTACCTACTTTTCCAATTCCATCAGCCGGTTTTATTTTACCATAATTATGAGGATTTGTAAAATGTTCTATTACTTTTTTGGTATACATAGCTTTTGATTTCTAATTAAATTTTGGAGTGTTGAACGAGTCGCAATGAAGTTCAACTGAAATTCCAACGGACGGTAGAACTTCGCTGCGGCTCGTTCTACACTTCATATTTTTAATCACGACTCTTCTCATAAATCCCTGCCGTTTTTAAAATCGTTTTTTCATCAAAATGTTTTCCGATGATTTGCATTCCGATTGGCATTTCTATCTTTCCATTCTTTGGCTTGGCAAAACCGCAGGGAATGGAAATAGCTGGAACGCCAGCTAAGCTCGCGGCGCTTAAGAAAATGTCTTCCATATATAATTCAAGCGGATTGTCGTTGTGCTCACCGATCTTGAAAGCTACATTTGGCGAGGTTGGAGTTATTATTACATCAACTTTTTTAAAAGCATCATCAAAATCTTTTTTAATAAGCGCTCTTGCTTTTTGCGCTTGTAAATAGTAAGCGTCGTAATATCCGCTGCTCAAAGCGTAAGTTCCTAAAATAATTCGCCGTTTCGCTTCACTGCCAAATCCGCTTGCTCTTGACTTCAAATAAACATCAGCTAAACTTTTAACTTTTAACTTTTGACTTTTGATTTCGCTGTAGCCATATTTTATCCCATCAAATCTGGCTAAATTAGAACTTATTTCAGAGGGAGTAATTATGTAATAAGTTGGAACTGCGTATTTTGTGTGGGGCAAACTAATTTCAACTATTTCCGCGCCGAGTTTTTCTAATTTTTTAATCGCGTTTTGAACGGCATTTTTAATTTCGCTATTTAACTCGTCAATAAAATATTCTTTTGGAACCCCTATTTTTAAGTTTTTTATATTCTCATCTTTTAAAAGCTCAAAATAATCATCAATTTTTTGATCGGAAGATGTTGCGTCTAATTTATCTTTTCCCGCTAATTCTTTTAAAATCAAAGCGGCGTCAGAAACATTTTTTGTCATTATACTCGGACAATCAGTTGAAGAAGTCATTGAAATAAGCCCATATCTTGATATTCTGCCGTAAGTTGGTTTTAATCCGACCACTCCGCAAAATGCCGCTGGTTGTCTGATAGATCCGCCCGTGTCAGTTCCGATTGAGTAAAAACATTGATCTGACGCGACGGAAGATGCTGATCCGCCAGAAGATCCGCCGGGCACTCTTTCTAAATCCAAAGGATTATGTGTTGTAAAAAAATCAGAATTTTCCGTGGAAGCTCCATGCGCGAAAGCGTCGCAGTTTACTTTTCCGAGCATTACCATTCCGCGCTTTTTTAATTTTGAGATCAAAGTCGCGTCATAAGGCGGAATGTAATCTTTCAAAATATTTGACGCAGCGGTAGTCAAAATATCTTTTGTTAAAATAATGTCTTTGATTGAGCAAGGAACTCCCAGCAATAAATCATCTTTTTTATCGCCAGCTTTAATTTTTTGATCCGCTTTCTTAGCTTCTAATAAAGCATAATTTTCTGTCACAGTGATAAAAGATTTTATTTTGTCGTCTGTTTCTTTAATTCTGTCCAAACAAGCCTTTGTCAATTCAACAGAGGAAAAATCTTTGTTTTGCAAGCCATCGCTGGCTTGTGAAATTGTGAGTTTATTTAAATTCATAAATGAGTATTAAGTATCAAGTAGTAAGCATTAAGCGCGCCGATGCCGTTATACTTACTACTTACTATTATTTGCTAATTTACATCACTTGCTTCACTTTAACATATCCCTCTTTTTCTTCTGGAAAATTAGCAATTATTTTTTTTCTAGTATTTTCGTTACAATTCTCCGCAACATCTTCTCTGACGACATTAACCAGTCCAGTAACTTGCGATACTGGTTTAATGTTTTTTGCGTCTATTTCTTTTAGCTGTTCAATATATTCCAAGATATTTGATAGTTCTTCGGAAAATTTTTCTTTTTCTTCTTTGATTAAGCCTATTTTTGCCAATTCAGCAATGTGCTCAACTTCTTTTAAAGATATCTTATTTTGCATTTTTAATTTTATTTTTTAGTATTAACATTAGACTTGTTATTCTAAACTTAACATAATTATTATAATAATACAATGATTGTTCTATATTCCACACATTATAATATTAAATATTTAATCAAAAACAAAATAAGCAAATGCGTTGGATAAAACCAATAAAAAAAGTATTTATTCAAGCTAATCCGATTATTTTTCTGTGGCAGATAAAGAGAAATGATAACACCGCCCAAAGCGTAGAATTGCATCAGAGTAAAATGGGATACAAAATACAACAAAGAATTGATAGTCTGCAAATAAATGTTGGCTATTTTGTTGTTTTGAAAAATATAAAAAATGAAGATTGTCGCCAGTCCGTAAAAATTGTATTCAATTGGAACGAAATATACAATGCCGATTATTGTGAGCATAAACCAGTATCGTTTAGTGTCCCAAAAATAAATAAAAAGCAGTCCCAAAGACAGCGAGAACATAATGTTCAACTTGTAACTGCCAATGCTCAACATAAACGGTATTTGCGATAAAACTCCAAACCAGAAAATCCGCCAAAAATATTTATCTACATTAGAAGTGTGTTTATATCCAGTTACTATTCCGAACGCGAAAATCGGAAAAACCAGCCGTCCGATAATTCGGAAAATTGAAATTTGCGGAAAAAGCACAATGCCAATATGATCAACGAGCATCGCTATTATGCCGATTATTTTTAAAGAGTCGTCTCTTTTTTGTTCGCCTTGAAAAACTTTCAACAGTTTTTTTGTTTGAAGCATTTTTTTAATAAAGAATATCAAAACTATCTTAAATTTTATTGTCAAATTATCAAATTGTCAAATTAAAGAATAAATATAGTTCGTGCTTGACACCAAATTTGACGCGTGTTAAATTGTCTTTATGGAAGTAGCGCTATTTAAATATTTCTAAGCTTTTTATTGACTAATCTGCGAAAAGTACGGATTGAATAATTGTAGAAAAAATTAATTGTTGGATTAAAGATTATAAAATATAAAGTTTGAAGGAAAAA
>JAGLIN010000003.1 GCA_023142975.1 Candidatus Parcubacteria bacterium | reverse complement strand
GGATTTTGCGCGTTCATCGCGTTCGCTCTCGCTTTTGTCACATTTTCAAATAATTCTTTTTCATGCGTCGCGTAACCCTTAACAGTATTAATTAAATTCGGAATCAAATCATACCTTCTTTTTAACTGCACATCAATGTCGCTCCAAGCTTCATTTGTCCGCACTCTTAATCTAATTAACCCGTTGTAAATTTTTACAAACCACAACCCTACAACGATTAAAACCGCTAGGATTATTATTAGATACATTTCCATATTTTTTCCCTTTCTTTTTAATTTATTAAACAGCCAAATTTGTCATAGTGAGCTTGTCGAACTATGATAAATTTAGCGAGTCTGCCACCCTTCGACAAGCTCAGGGTGACAGTAAACTTGTCTCTCTTATTTTTACAATACCATAAACTCAATTTTTTCACAAATTTATTTTTTCAATAATCCCCCCTCCCAAAACTTCATCGCCCTTATAAAATACAATTGATTGTCCCGGCATAATAGCTCTTTGTGATTTTGAAAATTTCACGATGTATTTATTATTAATCTTACTGACAATCGCCAAACATTCGTTCATTCTATATCTTGCTTTTGCTTTTATTTTGAGAGGCAATTTTGGCGCTTTACCTGAAATCCAATTTACTTTTTTAATAATTATTTTTTTGGAAAAGAGCTTTTTATCATTTTTATTGCTACTTACAACGAGCTGATTTTTCCTTTTATTTATTCCAATCACAAAATACGGTCCTATTCCGCCAATGCCAATATCTCTGCGCTGTCCGATCGTATATAAAGGCAATCCTTTATGTTTTCCTAAAATGTTATTATTTTCGTCAACTATATCGCCTGTTTTTAATTTTAAATACTTCTTTAAAAAATCACCGTAATGTTTATCCTGAATAAAACAAACTTCCTGACTTTCTTTCTTGTTATGAATTCCAAGTTTATATTTTTTAGCAATTTCCCTAACCTCATCTTTTGTATACTCTCCCAGTGGAAACAAACATCGTTTTAGTATTTTTTGATTTAAATTATAAAGAAAATAAGACTGATCCTTATTTTCATCTTTTGCTTTTAATAATTTAATTATTCTTAATTCACAATTCTTAATTCTTAATTCTTTTGCATAATGCCCCGTCGCAATAAAACTATCTTTATCTCCCAAAACCTCATCTGTCAAAACTCCAAATTTAATCTCTTTATTACACTCCACACACGGATTCGGCGTCCTCCCTTTTTCATATTCAGAAATAAAATAACTGATTATTTTCCTCTTAAATTCCTTGCTCAAATCCACAGCGCGAAATTTAATTCCTATTTTCTCCGCTACCGCCCGCGCCTTTTTTTCAGTTTCATTATCCTCCACAATTCCTAACCGCATAAAAACTCCCTCAACTTGATAGCCTTGTTCTTTTAATAAAATAGCGGCTACTGAAGAATCTACTCCGCCGGAGAGAGCGATGATTGCTTTTCTTGTAATTTTATTTTTACTTGCCATATATAATAATTGTGATAATCTAATAACTAGGAGGTCAGGACAAATGCCTGGAAACAAAGAAGATGAAAAAGAAATAATAAGAATAATAAGAGAGTTTGAAGTAGCGTTAAAACATCAAAACAAATCAGATGAACAAATAGAAAAGGACTACTATGAAGCTTTCGAAAAACTGGATGATTATGCTAGAATATCTATTATCAAGCTACTTATGCACCATCGTCCAGATCTGAGCTATGAAATTTTCAGAGAAATAACAAAATCACATATTGAGAAAGACATTGAATAAATGATTTTCTCATTTTTTTTGCGAGAATTCTCGCGGAAACTGTTTTGTAAACAGTTCCCTCTTAGTTTTAAATCTCAACGGTTTTTGTTTTTACTACAAGATTTTGTAAACAATACAAATCTTATTATTTTCAAAACATTGGAAACGGATTGCAAATCCGTTCCCGCGAAAAATTTAAATGAAATCCTGAAAGATAAATTCCGAAAATGTTTTATTTATACAACTCTTTCAAAACCCCATCCTTCTTAAATTTCTTAATATTTTTCTTAACCATATCATAAAACTCCGGATAATGAATTCTGTTAATCCAGCGAAATTTATGAAACTGCCGATAAGGCTTTTTCTGATGATGCGCCAGCTCATGCGCGATAACAGCAAGAATACTGCTGTATTTTTTTGGCTTTTTTAATTTCTGCGTATAAATATCAACAACAACCAATTTTGATTTCAAATTAGTATAGCCAAGTTTATAATTTTTCACATAGCCGTCCCCCGCCCTGATTACCTTCGGTTTAAAAGTAAAACCTTTCAGTTTTAAAACTCGGCAAGCCTCTTGGAAAATTTGTTCGCAGATTTGTTCGTGAGTTGACATAATTTTGAATTTTATTATTCTTCTACCCAGCTTTAGCTGAGGGTCCGTGATGCTTTAGTATCAGCGTTCTTAAAACTCGTGAGGTTAAAACCTCAATGACCCTCGGCTAAAGCCGGGTAGAAAAATTCTATATTATTCTTCCCTAAAATACCACCCCAAAACTTCCTTCACCACTGGCACTGCCGCCGCGTGCCCTTCTCCTCCTCCTTCAACGATAACCGCAATCGCGATTTCGGGATCGTCATAAGGAGCGTAAGCGATATACCAGGCATGCGTTTTTTTATTCGCCGCATATTGCGCGGTGCCTGTTTTTCCAGCGACTTTGATTGATAAGCTGCTTAACGATACGCCTGAACCATAAATAACATTTTCGCGCATTCCTTTTTGAATCCACTCTATATTTTCTAAATCTATAAAATTATCTCTGATTATTTCCGGTTTAATATCCTCAACCAAATCACCATTATCATTGATTATCTTATCAACGATTTGCGGTTGAAATAATTTTCCTCCATTTGCAATCGTTGCGGTGTAAGCGGCAATCTGTAGAGGGGTTGCCAAAACATCTCCCTGTCCGATGGAAACATGATATGTGTCTCCGATGTACCACCTTTCATTTTTTACGCTTTCTTTCCATTCTTTATTCGGAACAAGTCCAGGTTTTTCAGCGGGGAGATCAACGTCAAGCAGATTCCCGAAACCGAACAAATTAGAATATTTTTTTATTCGATCAATTCCCAATCCTTCTATGTTTCCATACCCTCCGCCGACTGTGTAAAAATAGATATTGCAAGATTGCGCGATTGCTTTTGTTAAATTTACTGGACCGTGAGCTTTCCAGTCTAAAAACTGATACGAACCAACATAGATTGCTTCGCCGCCTATTATAATTCTGGTTGGAGATATTATTTTCTCCTGCAAAGCCGCCGCTCCGACAAGAGGTTTTATAGTTGATCCTGGAGGATATTCTCCAGAAATTGCCCTGTTAAATAAAGGGTTTAATTCGTTGTTTATTAATTTATCATACTCACTATCACTGATGCCGCCAGCAAAAAGATTGTTATCGTATGATGGAAAACTTACTAAAGCGAGAACTGCCCCGTTTTTTGGATTTATAGCTACCGCAGTGGCTCCAGCTTTTGTTTCTATTTTGTTAGTAATTTTTTCTAACTCCTCATATATTTTTTTTTGAAGATCAAAATCAATATTAAGAACTATATTATTTCCTGATTGGGGATTTTCTTTTTTGATTAATTTTATTTCACGGCCGAAAGAATCCACTTCTATTTCCTGCCAGCCATATATTCCACGCAATTGTTTTTCATAAAACAATTCTAAACCGTTTTTTCCAATAATGTCATTCGATAAGTAATTAGGATTTTTTTCTAATTCATTTTCATTGATACGGCTGTTATACCCGATAATATTAGAAAGATAATTTCCGTCAACATAATTTCTCGCGGCGCTTCTTTCCAATTTTACCCCGTCTATTTTTTTTATTTCTTCCCCCATAATTAAAGCATCTTTTTTGCTTATGTTTCCTAAAATTAAAAATGGTTGAAACGAGAGAGAGTCTGCTTCGTTTATTTTATTTTTAAGATCATCTTCGTCAATTTTAATTATTTCAGAAAGCGCTATTATTTTTTCTTCAGTTTTGCTCTTATTTTTTAAAAAATCAAACGGTATTATAGTCAAGTCAAAAATCGGCACATTAAAAACAACTTGTTTTTGATTTTTATCATAAATTATTCCGCGCGATGATTTTATCGCGAAAGTTCTCGTATAATTTTTTTGAGAAACTTCAGAATAATACACGCCCTTTATTATTTGTAAATATCCAGTTTGCAAAAAAAGTATCAATAAAATAATAAAAAATATTTTTTCAACTTTCTTTATATTTTGGTCATTGAAAGAATCGTTTATTTTATTTTTCTCGTCTAATTTTGAGTCTAATAAAACATCTTCCAACTCTACTAATTTCTCATTTTTCCAATTAATGGAACATTTATTTTTCATTTGTTTTCACAATATTTATTTCATAGGAAAGTATAAGTAAAAATGGAGCCATCAAAAGCGCTGTGTAAACCATTTCAAAAATGGAAATAGAAAAAAGCAACCCATAATTATTTATAATTCTATCAAAGCTATTTACATTTATCAAAATAAAGTAAGAGACATTGTAAAATAAAACAGTGGCGATAGAAATTAAGAATAGTCTTATAGAAAATAACTCCTTAAGAAAACGGCAGCCAAAATAAGAAGAAAAGAAGATTGTCAAAAGGAAACTTATTAGCATCGGTCCAAAATAAATTCCTGAAAATATATCTAGGACGAAACCGCAGAAAAAAGCGGCGTATAACACATTTGTTGATTTGGACAAAAATGATGCCGCTATTAACAGCGCTAAAACCAAATTTGGACGAACTGTATCAAAAAACAATTGAGGAATAGCGGTCAATTGCAAAAATAGGAAAAAAATCAAGAGCGGTATAAATATGTAATTGTTTATATTTTGTTTTAGCATTATGATAAAATTTAGTTTGTCATCCCAGAATTTTTTCT
>JAGLIN010000029.1 GCA_023142975.1 Candidatus Parcubacteria bacterium | reverse complement strand
AAAATTATTAGCGGAGGAATGACAGTAGAGGGGCTGATAACTATTATGTTCGGAATTTTTTCCAGTGTGACAAATTTAATCGGAATGTTTTTTGTAATGATAATCAGTTCGCTTAGCGTGTTGATAATGGAAAGCGGAAAAAGCGCTTTGCTTTCCAAGAAACTTAAAAAATATCAGGAAGAAGCGTCAACATTTGATACTGTCCTGACAACTCTCGGTCCGGCACTCGGCGCTTTAATCGGAGGCGTGGCAATTTTGTATATCGGATTTCAAAACACATTTTTATTTATAGGGGTAATTGTATTTTTATTAGGATTGGCTTCGTGGTTTTTGAAAATGAAAACTTAAATAAATTTTCGTGATTAAGACATTTTCTGCTTTCTGCTTTTTTATTTTCCCTTGATAAATTCAAAATCTGTGCTATTATAAAACATATAATCAACTAACAAAAATAAAATGAATATTATCATCAAAGGCACTAATTTGGAACTTCATAATGATTTAAAAGAGTATGTAAATGAAAAAATAGGGGGCTTAAAGAAATTTGTTGAGAATGAAAATATAGATCCGAGCAGTGTTATCGCTAGAGTTGAACTTGCAAAAACTACGCGGCATCATCAGCACGGGGATATTTATAAAGCGGAAGTTAATTTACAGCTTCCAGGAAAGATGCTTAGAAGCGTTGAGGAAAGTGATGATATTTATAAATCGATTGATAATGTGAAAGACGAGCTGAGGGAAATGATTAATAGTTATAAAGATGAGAAAATTACAAGGATAAGAAGGGGGGCAAGAATAATAAAGAAGCTAAGAGGACTTTCCCCTTTGGCGTGGGCAAAAGGGGAATTTAAGAAGTTTAAGATTAGGAACGGAAAATAAAAAAATATGGAAATAGTAAATGATAAAATTTCAATTGAAGAATTAAAAAAGATTGCTCAAGATTCGTTCGGTGATTTAGTTAAAGCGGTGGTTGATATTGAAAAGAAAATAATGATTGTTGGCGGTGAGTTGCATGCTGACGAAGAAACACTATTTATTGAAAACGGATCTCAACAAAAAAATCTTTGGGGGATTAATATTTATCCAGAGATTAAGGATGAAAATTGGATTGAATTTGATTCAATGATAAATTTAAGACCATCGCAAGAAAATAGGAGCAGAGGAGTTGAAAATCCCGAAACGCGAAAAATAATTATTGAGATTGTTGAAAAATTAGTTAGCAAATGAAATCAAAATAATGAATTATCAACATAAACAATTAGCGGCTGGTGGCTGGACTAAATTGTCGCTTGTGGAACAGATGGCGAATATCGGCAGTGAAGTGGAGCGGACAATTTCTTGGAAGAATAAAAATAACTGTGATTACAGCAATAGAGCATTTGAAAGAGCTTTAGAGCTTCTGGATTTGACCATTGAAAATCCTAAAAGAAAATCTTGTTTAAAAGAACTTTTGCGTTTAAGAGAAGTTCTTGCTGACTATTTTGTGTTTGATAATCAATATTCTTCTTCTGATCAATTATGGAGGAATTATTTTTATCCCTTTAATTTTGCGGCGAGGAAGGAGTGTTAATTTATTTTTTATGAACAAAGAAAAATATCAAAAAGAGTTAGACAAATTGTCTAAGCAAATTATAGAAAAATATAAACCGGAGAAAATAATTTTATTCGGCAGTTTGGCGGAGGGGAATTTAAGGAAGGGGAGCGATATTGATTTGTTGGTGATTAAGGAAAGCGATAAAGATTATTGGGAAAGAGCGGAAGAGATTGCTGAGATTCTTGGAGAAATTAGATTGGATGTTCCGAAAGATGTTCTAAATATTACGCCGAAGGAATTAAAATATAGATTGTCTGTTAATGATTTTTTTATAAAGGATATAATAAATAATGGTAAAACAATTTATGAAAGAGCTTAATTTAAAAGACGTTCAGGAGTGGTTTGATATTGGAAACAATGAATTTGGTTTTGCTTGTTTGGGATTAGATGATGAGCAAGATAAATTTTATGCGCAAGTTTGTTTTTTATTTCAGCAGGCGATTGAGAAATATTTAAAAGGATATCTGACTGCTCATAATATTAAGTTTGAAAAAACGCATGATTTAGGATATTTATGCCAGAAATGTTCTAATATCAATAAAGAGTTTGGAGAATTTATAAAAGATTGCGAAATGGTTACTCAATATTATATCCCATCCAGATATCCAGTTCATTGGCCAGGACATACAAGAGAGCAAGCAGAAAAAGGTCATAAAATAGCGGAGAAGATTATTGGTTTTGTTAAAGGGGATTTGGGGTTGGAATAGTTGAAATAAAAAAAGAGACCGCTTGGCGGTCGTTTAACGATTAAATGGATTTTTGGATAGAGCAGGTGATGCTCTCAGGCGTTTTCTTCCTGAATCGAAACCATCAACTATCTCCATTGATTTGATACATTCTATAAATTCAAGGCGTGGATCGTTTTCAATAAGCTCTGAATTTTCAAGAACATATTCAACAGCAACAAGGAAACTTTTTATTGGAATCTCATGATCGCCAAAATTGATTATGCCGTCCTTGTCGCCAAATTCAAATCCAAATGTTTTAACTTCTAATCCATCTTCAAGAACTAATGTCATTATTGTCTATCCTCCTAATGCCTTTACGCATTAATTAAACTATCATAAGACTACTTTTATGTCAATCCTAAACAAAATTTTCGGTGATCCAAATGAGAAAGAGTTGAAAAAAATTCAGCCGATTGTTGATGAGATAAATAAACTGGAAAATAAATTCCAGGGTTTTTCTGATGATGAGTTGAAAAATCAGACTGATTTATTTAGAGAGAGATTAAAAAAGAACGAAACTTCTTCCGTCCCGTCAGAGTCTCCGATAGGGACTCTGACGAGAAAGCGGGATGAGCGAGACTTCCGTCAGAGTCCTCTGCGGAGAGACTCTGACGAGGCGGGGAACGGGACAGAAACGCTAGATGATATTCTGCCCGAAGCGTTTGCGGTAGTGAGAGAAGTTTCTAAAAGAGTGATGAAACAGAGGCATTACGATGTTCAGCTTATTGGCGGGATTGTTTTGCATCAAGGAAATATTTCTGAAATGAAAACTGGGGAAGGAAAAACGTTAGTATCCACTTTGCCGATTTATTTAAATGCAATTTCGGGCAAAGGGGTCCATCTTGTTACCGTCAATGATTATTTATCCAAGAGAGACGCAAATTGGATGGCGCCCATTTATCATTTTTTGGGATTAAGCGTTGGCGTCATTCAGCATGATGTCTCATATTTATTTGATCCGCAAGCGAAACCTGATGAAAATGAAGTAACAGTGGAAATGGAAAATTTAAGAGAAATAACCAGGAAAGAAGCTTACGCCTGCGATATAACTTATGGGACGAATAACGAATTTGGTTTTGATTATCTCCGTGACAATATGGCGGTGACAAAAAAAGATATGGTGCAGAGAGAACTAAATTACGCGATTGTTGATGAGGTGGATAGCATTTTAATTGACGAAGCAAGAACGCCTTTGATTATCTCCGCGCCGGATACAGAATCAAATACGATGTACCAGACATTTTCACAGATTGTGCCGAGATTAAATAATGAAAAAGATTACACTGTTGATGAAAAAATGAGAGCGGTGAGCTTGACGGACGAGGGAATAGAAAAAGTAGAGGGAATGCTGGGGATGAAAGATATTTATAGCGAGGGCGGTATAATGACCGTCCATCATTTGGAGCAAGCATTGAAAGCGGAAATTTTGTTTAAGCGAGATAAAGATTATGTTGTCAAAGACGGCGAAGTTGTTATCGTTGATGAATTTACGGGACGAATGATGCAGGGAAGAAGATTTAGCGAAGGGCTTCATCAGGCGATAGAGGCGAAAGAAAAGGTGAAAGTTCAAAAAGAAAGCCGGACATTTGCGACAATAACTTTTCAGAATTATTTTCGGTTATATGATAAGCTTGGCGGAATGACCGGAACCGCGCTGACGAATGCGGAAGAATTTTCTAAAGTTTATGAATTAAATGTTGTCGCCATTCCGCCGAATAAAACAATTATCAGAAAAGATTTAAATGACGCGATTTATAAAACAGAAAATGGCAAATTCACAGCGTTGATTAGAGAAATAAAAGAACGAAATAAAAAAGGACAGCCGGTTTTAGTGGGAACAATCGCAATAGATAAATCAGAACTGCTTAGCGAAATGTTAAAAAGAGAAGGCGTTGAGCATAAAGTTTTGAACGCAAAATTTCATGAAAAAGAAGCCTTGATTATTTCTAATGCTGGACAAAAAAACGCTGTGACGATTGCGACGAATATGGCGGGACGAGGAACGGACATTAAATTGGGCGAAGGCGTAGATAAATTAGGCGGGCTCTGTATTTTTGGAACGGAAAGGCACGAAGCGAGAAGAATTGATAATCAGTTAAGAGGTAGATCCGGAAGACAGGGCGAGCCAGGCGAGACGAGGTTTTTCGTTTCAATGGAAGATCATGTGATGCGTGTTTTTGGCTCAGACAAAATGAAAATGGTTATGGATAAGCTTGGAATTGAAGAAGATATGCAAATTGAAAATTCTTTTATCTCCAAATCAATTGAAAACGCGCAAGGGAAAATTGAAGGATATAATTTTGATATTAGAAAGCATGTTTTGGATTATGACGATGTAATGAATAAACAAAGAGAAGTTATTTACAAAAGACGGAGAGAAATTTTGGAAATAACGAAAGAGACAGAAGAAACGGACAAAGAAATCAACAAAGAAAATTTTCCTGAATTATTAAAACTGAAAGACAGAGTTTTAGAAATGTTTGAAAATCAGGCGCAATACATAATTTCCATTCATAGCGGAGAAGAAAGAAGCGCTTGGGATATTAAAGGAATTTTGGAAGCGGTTCGCAAAGCGACGCCAGTTGATGGCGAGTTAGAAAATAAATTAAAAGAGAACATAAATTCAAACAAGCCAGACGAAGAAGCGAGAAGTTTATTAACAGATTTGATTTTTAAAGTTTTATCTGACTCTTACAATAAACGCGAAGAAGAAATCGGCTACGCGCCAGCGAGACAGATAGAAAAAATGGTTATTCTGCGAAGTGTTGATATACTCTGGATGGATCATCTTGATTCTATGGATCGTTTGCGGGACGGCATCGGCTTGCGTGGTTACGCGCAGAAAGATCCTCTTGTGGAATATAAAAAAGAAAGTTATCGTATGTTCCAATCTTTATTAAGTGCGATTGAGGAAAATATTATTTCTACTATTTTCAAAATCCAAGTTGTGAAGAAAGTTGAGTCGCCGATGGAGAATAAAAATATTTCTACGAGCGGCGGCGATGAATCTTCTGCTTCTTCTGTTTCTCAAATTAAGATGAAAAAAATGGGGAGGAATGAACCCTGTCCTTGCGGTAGCGGGAAGAAGTTTAAGAAGTGTTGTATGGGGAAATAGATTATTTTGATTGTTAGAATCGTATTTGTTTTGTGAGATAAATTTAAGAATGTTTCTTGTTATAAGAGGGAGGTGAATAAATATTATGATATTAAAATTTATAAAAAGACATAGGATAGTTATTATTGGAGGAATGTGGGGATTGTTTTCAGGCGTGCTGTATGCTTGGGTAATTTTCGCCGAAGGATTTGCGGGAAATGAATTTATTTTTCCGGAAAGTTTAAAACTTATTTTTTTACCAGCATATCTTACGGATCTGATTTCTACTGCACTAAAAAACACATTATCATTGCTTGTTTTTACTCTTTGGTTTGCTGGAATTCCTGTTTTGCTTGGTATTGCAATTGGAGCAAGTATTGAATATTTAACTAATAAACTTAAAAAAATTTCTAGTAAAAAAAGAAAAACTCATTGAGTTAATTCAATAAGCTTTTCTTACTTTTTACTCCCTGCGGGTTTTTTACTTCCCGCAGCGAGAGAGGACTATGTGTCCATTTGCATTTACACATTACTATAATAAACTTTAATGTCAAGATAAAATAAAATTTTGGCGTTAAAATTTGACAATAAAACAATTCTAATATAAATTTTTTTGTTGGAACGAAAAAAATAGAAATATAATTCATTATGACTCATAAAAATTCACCAAAACAAAACTCAAACAAAGAAGATATAATAATTTATCAATCTAAAAACGGAGAAGTGGTTTTGGAGGTTAATTTGCGAGAAGAGACGGTTTGGCTTACTCAAGCGCAAATCGCTTTGCTTTTTGATATAGAAAGAAGTGTAATTACTAAACATGTAGGCAATATTTTTGAAAGCGAAGAATTAAACGAAAAAAGCAATGTGCAAAAATTGCACATTGCTAATTCTGATAAACCTGTAAAATTTTATAATCTTGATATGATTATCTCTGTTGGCTATCGTGTTAATTCTAAGCGCGCTACAAAATTTAGAATTTGGGCAACGAGAATTTTAAAGCAACATATTTTGCAAGGCTATACAATTAATCAAAAACGCTTATTAGAAACTAAGGAAAGATTTAAAGAATTACAAAGCACCGTTGCTTTCTTGCAGAAAAAATCAAAAAAAGAATTATTTAGGGGACAAGAAAAAGAAATTTTAAATTTACTCGCGGAATATTCCAAGACGCTTACTGTTTTAGAACAATACGATAAAAATATACTCAAAAAACCAAAAGGCAAAAGAAGCAAAATAATTTTAAAGTATGAAG
Organism: Candidatus Parcubacteria bacterium; assembly: GCA_023142975.1. Taxonomy (GTDB): domain Bacteria; phylum Patescibacteriota; class Minisyncoccia; order JAHIHE01; family JAGLIN01; genus JAGLIN01. The sequence goes on along the minus strand of JAGLIN010000029.1, from coordinate 3,575 downwards.
ATTGTTTGGATATTATTACCGAAATTAAAAAAGAGTTAATTGTAAAAAAAGAAGCCGGTAATCTTTTTGGTAACGAAATAGCAAATAAATTTGAAAGCATTGTCAAAAATTTATATCAAACTTTTGACGGAAAAGAGCTTTATAAAACAGCCGAAGAAAAAGCGGCGCATTTGCTTTATCTTGCCATAAAAGACCATCCTTTTTCTGATGGCAATAAACGCATTGGGTCGTTTTTGTTTGTTTATTTTTTAGATAAAAATGATTATTTATATCGTAAAATAGGAGAAAGAAAAATTAATGATAATACTTTAATTGCTCTATCGCTTCTAATTGCCGAAAGCAATCCAAAAGAAAAAAGTGTTTTAATAAAGATTATTATTAATCTTATTGTTGACTAAGGAGTTTTAATTTGACAATTTAACGATTCTAATATAAATTTAATCTTGTGAGTGATATATAGTAAAACAAATCGTAGCAGTGGATTCCCACCTCTGCGGGAATGACAATGATAAACTTTACTAACTTTTAACTTTATAACTTTTAACCCTAATGTCCAGTAAACGAAAAACTCTCTTAAATTTTATCCTCATAATTCTCATCGCGGTATCAACCGCTTATGTTGTGTGTCCGAAAAATGAGGGGATTAAAATAAATGATTACGGAATAAATTATTATAATGATTTAAAATTTCATCTCGGACTTGATTTGCAGGGCGGAACGCATCTTGTTTATCAATCTGATTTATCGCAGATCAAAGAGGAAGACAGAAGTTCGGCGATAGAAGGAGTCCGTGATGTGATTGAAAGACGAGTAAACGCTTTTGGCGTTTCAGAACCAATTGTGCAAACAACAAAGAATGACCGCTTAATAGTTGAACTTGCCGGCGTGAGTGATGTCAATCAAGCGATAAATATGATCGGCGAAACTCCTTTTTTGGAATTTAAGGAAGAAATGAACGAAGAGGAAAAAAGTAATTTAAGAGATCAGTTTAAAGACGCTAATATTCCAGAGGAATATTTAGCGCAATTTTTTTATAAAAACACGGAATTGGGAGGAAAGCAATTAGATCGCGCCGATGTTGCTTTTAATCCGAATACTTATGAGCCAGAAGTCCAACTTCAATTTGACGGCGAAGGAAAAGATTTGTTTGGCGAAATCACAAGCAGGAATGTTGGAAAGAAAGTTGCCATATATCTGGATGGAATGCCAATCAGCATCCCCGTTGTGAATGAACCAATAACTGACGGAAAAGCAGTTATCTCTGGAAATTTTTCAATTGACGAGGCGAAATTATTAGTCCAGCGATTAAACGCTGGCGCCTTACCAGTGCCAATAGATTTAATAAGCCAGCAAACTGTGGATGCCAGTTTGGGCGCAGACTCTGTCCAAAAAAGCCTCGTTGCTGGATTATTAGGCTTAGTTTTACTGTCGCTATTTATGATTATCTATTACAGAATGCAAGGTGTTATCGCTGTTGTTGCTTTGTTTATTTATTCTTGCATAGTTTTATCTTTATTTAAATTTATTCCAATTACTTTAACTCTTTCTGGAATTGCCGGTTTTATTTTGTCTATTGGAATCGCGGTTGATGCGAACATTCTTATTTTTGAGAGAGTAAAAGAAGAAATTAGAAAAGGCAAAACTATCAATATCGCGATTGAAGAAGGATTTGCCAGAGCGTGGAATTCAATTTTTGATTCCAATGTTTCAACAATCATAACCTGCGTGGTTCTTGCCTATTTCGGCACAAGCATAATTGAAGGATTTGCCATTACGCTTGGAATAGGCGTTGTTCTAAGTATGTTCTCAGCGATATTTATCACGAAGACACTTTTGAAAATTGTGACGATGACTAAATGGGGGAGGAAGTTGTGGTTGTTTGGAGTTAGGAAATAATTTTAATTATTTGTCATTCCTGCGGAGGCAGGAATCCATTGCTACAATAGGTGTAGATTTTCACCTCTGATTATAGATTTCAAAAGATTTAAATTTTCTGAAAATATTATCATGAAAAAATTTATTAAAAGAGAATGGTTTAAAATAATAATGATTATTTTATTGAGCATAGTAGTTATTAGTTATGCTTCCTGTCAATATGTTTATTATCAAAAACAGCAAATTCAATTACAAGAGATGCGACAGGAAATACAAAAAGAGCAAAGGGCTAAAGAAAAATTATATCCCGTTTTTTTGAAAATACAAGAACTGAAAAAAACTAATCAAGATGAAGCTAAAAGAATGGTTGATAATTTATCTGATGAAGAATGGAGAATTTATAAATTGTTAAAAGCAGAACTTGATTGAATTTGAGCAAATAAACAATAGAATATGCCTTAAACTTTTTAGAAAGTTTAATTAGGTTTAGATAGTAAAGATTTACAAAACTATACGAAAAATAACGCTCATTGAGATAAACTGGATTCCTGCCTCCGCAGGAATGACAAGGTTTGTTTTGTGAAATGAATTGCGGATAAAATCTAATATAATAAAGATCCTGAAGCAAGTTCAGGATGACAATTCATAATAAAATATCAATATGCTAAAAATAATTCAAAAAAGAAAAATCTGGTTTATATTTTCCGCAATTTTAATATCTGCGAGTATCGCGGCTCTTTCGGTTTGGGGACTAAAGCTGGGAATTGATTTTACAGGTGGGACTTTGATGGAGTTTAGTTTTAAAGAAGAAACTTTAAATAGCGAAGAAATAAAAGACGCGTTGAAAGGTTTAGATTTAGGAGAAGTTAGTATTCAATTTTCTGGCGACGATAGCGTTTTATTAAGGTTTAAAGATGTTGACGAAAATACTCATCAGGAAATTATTAAGGCATTAAATGTTGCAATTTCTGAAGAAGATGAAAAGGAAGAAAATAATAATTTAGAATGGAATGTTGAAGATATAGAAAATACAGAAGACAGTGAAAGTATAAACAAAGAGGAAGAAGATAATACAAGTGTTGAGAGCGAGCCAATTGGCGGTATTAAAAAAGCGATGGCAGCGGATGAAGTTGAAGCTGAAACAATAAGCGAAGCAGGCGAAGTTGAAGATAGTGGAATTGAAGTCATCACGGATTCTGGCGAGGAAATGAATATTGAAAGCGAAGAGATTGATCTAGAATCCGTTACGGGAAATGTTGAAAATAGCAATATTGAAGAAAAAAGATTTGATTCAATCGGTCCAGTAATTGGCAATGAATTAAAAGAAAGCGCAATTTGGGCTATAATTATAGCGTTAATAGCGATTGTGCTCTATATCGGCTGGGCGTTCAGGAAAGTATCGCGGCCAGTTTCCAGTTTTAAATATGGAATTATCGCCACCATTGCATTATTTCACGATATTATTATAACTCTGGGAGTATTTTCTGTTTTGGGATATTTATATAATGTTGAAATCGGAATTCCGTTTGTGGCGGCGTTGCTGGCGATTTTGGGATATTCAGTTAATGACACAATTGTTGTTTTTGACAGAACAAGAGAAAATTTAATAAAATCTGGAATTAGTGATTTTGAAGAAGTCGTAAATAAAAGCGTGAACGAAACATTAATAAGATCGTTAAACACTTCTTTTACTACATTGC
>JAGLIN010000028.1 GCA_023142975.1 Candidatus Parcubacteria bacterium | reverse complement strand
TGTTTGATAGTGTGAGGTCTATAGTTGTAGAATGTAAAGAAGATGGAATTTCAGATTTAGAATTTGAACAAGCGGTTAAAAAAGTGATTGCTAATGTTTGGAATTTGGGAGCGTTATTCGCGGTTTGCGTTGCTGGCGATAAATATCGCGCGGTGGAAATAGATGAATTGAATAATAAAATTGAAATTGACAATATTCCGATTTATTATGGCGAAAAATAAAATTTGACAAATTTTATTTATTGTTTATAATAAACTCATACTCAACTTATCCATAGACAGTGGGCGATTAAGACCTGCCGAGGGTAAAATGAAAATCGTTATGGTTATTAACATTTTGTTTTACTGCCGTCTGTGGAACGCGCAGTTTTTTAGTGTGACTTTTAACTTTATGAACTTTTTAACTTTTAACTAAAAGCATGATTACTAAAGAGCAAAAAAAAGAAATAATAGAGAATCTTAGCGATAGATTTTCGAAATCCAAGGCGATTGTTTTTTTGGGTTTTCAGGGACTTTCAGCTAAAGACAATATAGAGCTGAGAAGGAAATTAAGAGGAGAAAATATTGATTATAAGGTTGCCAAAAAAACGCTTATAAAAAAAGGGCTTGAAGAGGCGAAAGTTCTTGGCGATAATGAATTAGACTTAAAAGGCTCAGTCGCTGTCGCGGTTGGTTATGACGATGAAGTTGCTCCGGCAAGATTGTCAAATGAATATTCAAAGACCAACAAAAATTTGAAATTACTGGGAGGATTTATAGCGACGAAATATATGGACGCGAAGGAAATAAAAGCGTTGGCGCTTTTGCCGGGAAAGGATCAATTGAGAGCGCAATTAGTCGGAACGATCAACGCGCCAGTTTCTGGATTTGTAAATGTCTTGGCTGGCAATATGCGCGGATTGGTTAATGTTTTGAAAGCGGCGGGGGAGAAAAAATAAAATTTTACTTATTAATTAATTTAAAAAAATATTATGGCAGAAGAAAAAAAAGAGGAAAAAGCTGTTGAAGAAAATAAAGATACAGCTGAAAAAGGAGAAGATAAAAAGGAAGTAGAAGTTCCTAAAAAGTTTCAAGATTTGGTAAAACAAATTGAAGAACTTAGTGTTTTAGAACTTTCAGAATTAGTGAAGGTTTTAGAAGAAAAATTCGGAGTTTCCGCGGCGGCTCCCGCAATGATGGCCGCGATGCCAGCTGGTGGCGCTGCGGCTGGCGGAGAAGCAGAAGAGGAAAAATCTGAATTTGATGTTGAGCTCGTAGCTGCTGGCGACGCAAAAATCGCAGTAATTAAAATTGTCAGAGAAGTGACAGGACAAGGACTGAAGGACGCGAAAGATATTGTTGACGCGGCTCCTAAGGTTTTGAAAGAAAAAGTTCCCAAAGCGGAAGCGGAAGAATTAAAGAAAAAACTTGAAGAAGCTGGCGCGACGGTGAATTTGAAGTAGATTATCTATATTTCAAGAATAAAAAAACAGGAGATTTGCTTCTCCTGTTTTTTACATCAAATTTATTCCTCTCCTTCAATCCCAACAACAAAAACTTTATCTCCATTCAACACATACATCTTATCTTCTGTCTCGTTAACAACAATATTCTTCAAATTATCAAAAGCGCCACTTGTGTATTGTCTGATTAAACTGCCATTTATTTTGTTAAATAAGACAATTCTTTGATTCGGAGAATCTACAATATAAAGATATTCTAAATCCGCATTCGTGTAAATTTCTGCTGAGGAAGAGAGAGGTTCGCTTAGTTCTTCCACGGAAAAATCTTTTTTAACCCCGGATAAATATTTATTAACAGTCCCGTCTGATTTTAGAATATAAATAAATCCGTCAATGGCAATAGAAATCGAGTTGCGTATATCAGCTTCTGAATCTGTGATCCACGATTTTCCGCTATCAAATCCGTTCGCTGTTCTGCGATATTTATAAATTTGATTTGTCTCAGGTTCCAAAAAATACAAATAATTATTATAAGAAGCGATGTCTTTAATGTTTGGATTGTCGTTAATAAATCCTATATCTGCAGATGATAGTTCTTTTTTGTTCAAGTCAAGCGAGGATAATTTATTTGAATCGGACAAGAAAATTATTTCTCCAGTTTTTTCAATTGGAGTCGTCAATTTTGAGCGTTCAATATCGTCAGATATAATTTGCAAGTCTTCCGCTTTTTTATTCTCTAAATCTATTTGGTAAACAGAGTTTTCAGAAGTGGAAGTATAATAATTTTCATTGATAAGCATTATTTGTTCTGACGCTTGTTCTAAGTTAATAGCAATTTCAGGGTTGTCTATTCTTTTTACAAGATTAACAATATCAAGTTGAGTTTGAATTTTGCCAAGCAAATCACCTGCTTTTTCGTCCAACTTGTCATAATCGTTCTTAACTTCTGTTGCTAAGTTTTTAGCGTCTGCCAAAAATGTCCTTGCTTCTTTAGGGTCATTATAAATCATTACTTCTTCTGCTTTGCTTATTTTTTCTTCCGCTTGAGACAGTTTAGTGTTATAAAAATTGAACTTCTCCTCCGCTTTTTTTTGATAGTCCGTAAAAATTAAATTTCCCGCGAATAGCAAAGCGATAGATATAAAAGCGGCAAATATTAACTTATTTTTATTTGATGGAAGATTTATTTTTTGCAGCAGTTCACCTTCTGTTTTTTGATCCGCGGAATCAGCGCTTTCTGAAGCGTCCTTTTTCTTTTGTTTGTAATTTTTAAACCAAGCCGTAATGCCGTTTTTCGCAGAACCAAATAATTCTTTTAACACTTTTAACAGTCCGCCTAATTTGCTTGTGACAGATTTTTCTTTTTCAATTTCCTCAAATTCTGCTACTGTTTCTCCTTGTTTTTCTGTTGTTGATTTAAGTTTTTCCTCAAATTTTTGTTCAGTTGTCTGTTTTTCTATTTCCGCTTTTTCATATTTATCTATTATATCATCAAGCGTTATTTTTCCACCATTGCCAATCACGGGTGGTTTTTCTTTTGGCAACTCTTCTTTAACAATTTTTTCAGATGCCGAATCCTCAGAGGATTCGGAATCTTTTATTTCTTCAGCTTCCAATTTTTCTTCAATTTCAAATTCTTCTTTCTCAAATAATTCTTTTTTCTTTTTGTCTTGCTTTTCGTTGCCAATTTTCATAACCAACAATCCTACGGTTGTTATATCTTCTTCCTGCTCAACCGCGTCATAGATAGTCTCTGTCAATTCGTTTATATCAAGTGAGGATGACAGTTGCCTTATTTTTTCTAAAGAAAAGATATTAAAAAATTCCGGAGTTGATAGCAAGATTAAATCGTTCTTTTCTATTTCTCCGCTTGCGATATTCGCGAATGTTTTAAAGGGATGCGGTTTTTCTTCTTTTGCTATATTTTTCCCTATGTCTGTTATCTGACCATCTCTTACAAGCAAGGTTTTTACGCCTCCAACATGGCTGAAATACAACTCGTTTTCTTTATACGCTCCGCAAATCATATTCAAATTTCCAATCCAATCAACATTGCCCTGTTCGGCGAAACCTGATAAGGTGGCGTTTGCTTTATGAAGTCCAGCTTCCAAACTTTCCATTGTCGATCTTTTTGGTTTAGAGTAGAATTCTTTTTTAATAATAGATGCCAGAAGATTTACTAAATAAGAAGAATTTTCTGAAAAATTTACAATTTCCCCGACGATATATAAATTTCCCAGTTTCTGTTCTTCTATGTTTTCCGGCTCATAAATAAATATATCGCAAAATGAATTTTCTTCTTCTTTGCAAAAAACAATCTCCCTTACTTCAAGTTTTTCTTCTTTTTTTAAAATACTCATTTTTTTGTTTTAGTTTAATGATAGTTTTGACTTTACTATTATAATGTTTTTTGAGGTTTTTAGCAAATTTGTGATTAGATTGTTAAATTGCTGTATTGTTATATTGTTATACGTAACATGGCAGTTCAGCAAGATAATTTTTGTGTAGATATTTGATTTTTGGGGCGGGGGTGGTAAAATAGAGATAAGAAAAAACTGGATTATAAATATGTTTTAATTAATTATTAATGATATGAAAAATAGTTTTATAAAAGATAATAAATTATTGATGGAAACACCTAAAGTTCGAGATTTATTTGATTTGGAAGAGCAAATTAATTCTTTCTCAAGTTTACTTGATTCAATTGATAAGTCAGGGTCGTTTGGTTTTGTTGGCGGATTTGGCACAGGTAAAAGCACTTTAATAGAAAATGTAAAACAAAAAAGAATAGAGAAAAAGAAAAATGAAGTATGGGTTGAATTTGACGCGTGGAAATTTCCCGACAGGAAAGATTTGTGGGAAGGGTTTGTTTTAGAATTTGCCAGACAGATAAATAAAGAGGTTTTTGAAGAAGCTTATAAGGAAATTGATGGCAAGAGCAAAGACGATATGAAAGCGTTAATCAATGTTGTCTCCAAAGGAGCGAATATGTTTTTACCTGGAGCTGGAATAATTAAAAACTTCAGTAACTTTTTCAAAACTTCACCAGCAAGAAGGGTTTTTGAAATTCAGGAAATTTTGGAAAAGATAATAAAAAAACAAAAGAAAGATATTTTTATAATAATTGAAGATATTGACAGGTCTGGCGATTCTGGAATTTTCTTTTTGGAAACGCTGAAACAATTTTTTGATAATATTGATTCTGGTAATAAATTAGTAGCCATAGTTCCGATTGCTAATGATAAATTTGAAACTGAGAAAGATTCTTTTCTAAAATGTTTAAATTTTATAGAATATTTTAATTTTTCAAATATCAAACTGGATAATTTTGTTGAGGAGATATTTGAGAAAGAGTTTATTCAAGATCCAAACAAAAAAAGTCAAGTTGTATCTTTTTTGGAAACTACTTTTGGCGAATATAACGATATGACTCCGAGATTGTTGAAATTTATTTTGAGAAAAGCGAATTTCAATTTTAAAAGACAGGTTGATGATGAATTGGAACCAGATTTTAGAACGACCATCATTTTTGAATTCTCTAAATATCTTAAAGAAACCGAAGGAGGAAATTTTTATTTTGATATATTTAAAAAAGATAATATGGTTACTAACGGAAATATTTTTAGTAAGTCTTTGTTTATGATTTTAGAAGGTGAAATAGGATTGTATCGCACTATTAATTTTGAAGGTAATAAAGAAGCAATATCAGATTCCGATATTAATTTCCAGTTTGCAAAAAGGGATATTAGATATCCAACATTTCCGTCAAAAGATTGGTTTATAGATAATAGGCGTATAAAAAACAAAGATGGTTGCTATGGACTTTGCGATTTTTATTTAAAATATTAAAAATTAATTTAAAAAATATGAAATTAGAAAAATTAAAAAAAGTAGATTTAAGAAAAGCATGGAATCACGAAGCAACTGATTTTACTAATTGGTTGGCTGAAGATGAAAATCTTTCTTTGCTTAGCGATGAAATTGGAATTGATATAAAATTAATACAAACTGAAGCAAGTGTTGGCAAATTTAGCGTTGACATATTAGCAGAAGAAGAAAATACAGGCAGAAAGATTATAATTGAAAATCAATTAGAGATAACAGATCATGACCATTTGGGCAAAATAATAACTTATGCATCTGGCTATGATGCGGAAATTGTAATTTGGATTGTTAAAAATGTAAGAGATGAGCATAAGCAAGCAGTTGATTGGCTTAATGAACATACTGATGAAAAAATAAATTTTTTTGCAATTAAAATGGAATTATGGCAAATAGGTAATTCTTCACTCGCATCAAAATTTCAAATAATATCTAAACCGAACGATTGGGCAAAAGCAGTTAAAAAATCAGCAGGTAAATCCGAACTTACCGAAACAAAAACTTTGCAATTAGAGTTTTGGAATAAGTTTAAGGAATATGCACAGAATAATTCATCTAAATTAAAATTAAGAAAAACATATCCACAGCATTGGTATGATCTTAGTTTTGGAAGTTCAGAAGCTCATATCTCACTATCAATTAGCAGTAGAAATAATTTTATTGCAACTGAAATTTATATTCCCGATTCAAAAAAATTATTTTATGGTTTAGAAAAATATAAAAATAATATAGAACAGGAATTAAACACTAAATTAAAATGGATGGCGTTAGAAAATAAAAAAGCTAGCAGAATAAAATTATCAAAGGAAGTCGATGTTAATCAAATAGAAAATTGGGAAGAATATTTTGAATGGATGAGAATTACAGCAGAAAAATTTCAAAAAGTGTTTGCAAAATATACAAAGAAAATAAAACTAATTTAATATAACCAGAAATAAAAAAAATCAAAAATGAAACAACTTCTCAAAACATATTTCGGTTACGATGAATTTCGGCCTTTGCAGGAGGAGGTTATTGAGAATGTTATGGAAGGGAAAGATTCGTTTGTTTTAATGCCGACGGGGGGCGGGAAGTCTTTGTGCTATCAGTTGCCGGCTTTGAAATTTGAGGGATTAACATTAGTAATTTCGCCGTTGATTGCTTTGATGAAAGACCAGGTGGATGCTTTAAAGGCCAATGGAATCGCCGCGGAGTATATAAATTCATCGCTTCTTCCAGTTGAAATTCAGCAGATTCAGGAAGAAGTAATTGCGGGGAAAGTGAAAATTTTATATGTCGCTCCAGAGCGATTAGCATTGCAGAATTTTCAAAACTTTTTAAAAACGGCGAATATAAAACTGATTGCCGTTGATGAAGCGCATTGCATTTCTGAATGGGGGCACGATTTTCGTCCCGATTATCGCAATCTTAAGCTTTTCAAAAGCCAATTTCCAAACGTTCCTATTATCGCGTTAACCGCTACTGCCACCCCAAGAGTCCGAGAGGATATTATCAAACAGCTTTCTTTAAATAATTCCAAGATGTTTATTTCCAGTTTTGACAGGGAAAACCTTATGATGATTGTTACTAGGAAGAGAAAGGCTTTTGACAAACTTTTAAAACTTATTCAGAAACATAAAAATGAACCAACAATTATTTACTGTTTTTCCAGAAAAGATACAGAAAATATTGCAATGGATTTGCAAATGGAAGGACTTAACGCTTTGCCGTATCATGCGGGACTTAATAATGAAACGCGAAAGAAAAATCAGGAGCTATTTATTAAAGACGAGGTTTCAATTATAGTCGCGACAATCGCTTTTGGAATGGGAATTGACAAGCCGGATATTCGTTTGATTGTTCATTATACATTTCCCAAAACAATTGAAGGGTATTATCAGGAAATTGGAAGAGCGGGGCGAGATGGATTACCGAGCGAATGCGTTTTGTTCTATTCTTACGGAGACGCGCGAAAGCACGAATTTTTTATTGATCAAATGGAAGACGCTGTTGAACAGCAAAGATGCAGAGATAAATTAAATCAAGTTATTGAGTATTGTGAGGCAATGGTTTGCCGTAGAAAATATGTTTTGAAATATTTTGGTGAGGATTATGTTTTTCCTGATAACAAAGAAACAGATCGCGATGAAAATAAAAAAGGCTGTATCCCGTCCCGTCAGAGTCTCTCCGCAGAGGACTCTGACGATTCGCTGGGAAATTCACTGGAGTCCTCTGCGGAGAGACTCCAGCGGGGCGGGGATGGTAAGGATGGTAAAAATGCAGGCTGTGGAGCTTGCGATGTTTGCTTAAACCCGAATTCATTATTTGACGCCACGGAAATAACGCAGAAAATTCTTTCTTGCGTTATTCGCACAGGGAATAGATTTGGAAGAAATTATATCGCTGATGTTTTGTTAGGAAAAAACTCCCAGCAAATTTTTGATAACCAGCATAATAATCTTTCCGTTTTTGGAATTGTGCAGGATTTTAAAAAAGACGAAATTAATCATCTGATGAAAGCTTTAATTTCTCTCGGTTTTCTAAAAGTAGAACCAGGAAAATATCCGACGATTTCAGTTTCTCAAAAAGGAGTTCAATTTTTAAAACAAAAGGAATTATTAGAATTGCCGAAAATGAGGGAAGATTTAGAAGAGCAGGGAGAAGGCAGTTCCAGACGAAAAATAAAATACGATCTTGATTTATTTGAAAAACTAAGAATTTTAAGAAAACAAATCGCTGACGAAAATAATGTCCCTCCCTTTATGATTTTCAGCGATGTTTCTCTGCAAGAGATGGCGCATTATTTTCCGATTGATAAAGATAATTTTTCCAAAATTCAAGGTGTGGGAACTAAAAAATTAGAAAGTTTTTCAAAAGCGTTTTTAAATGTTATTATTAAACACATCAAAGAAAATAATTTGCAACCTCTTGAAATTCCAAATCGTAGAGACGGTGATTTATCGCGTCTCGGTAATAGAAATGCGATAAATTACAGAGGCGGAGACGCGATGAATCGCGTTTCTACAAAATATGACAGAACAAAAAAAATGCTTTCTAAAAAGTTTCCAATTGCAAAAATTGCGGACGAGGAGGGATTGAAATATGGAACGATTGTCGTCCATATTGAAAAACTAATTTCCAGCGGAGAAGATATTAATATTGATTATTTAAAACCGCCAGAGGAAAGATTGGAGCGAATAAAATTGGCGTTTGAAGAATGCGGCGATGAAAGGCTGAGACCGGTTTTTGAATTTTTAGATGAGGAGTATTCTTATGATGAGATTAGATTAGGGAAGATGTTTTGGAAATAAATTTTTTTGAATATGGATTTTTATAAAAAAGTTGAACAATTTGTGCAAGAATCTTCTCCAAAATCTAGCAGGCATGCCCTTAGAACCGTGTTTTGGATGAAAAGAATATATCCGCAATCTGACGAGGCAATGCTAATTGCTGCGGTTGCTCATGATATTGAAAGAGCTTTTAAAAAAGACAAGCTTAAAGGAATAAAAGGTAATAAAGAGGGATTCTTGGATAAAAAACATGTTGAAGATCATCAGGAAAAAAGCGCGGAGATTATCGGTAATTTTCTGAAAAAACAGGGAGCAGAAGACGGTTTTATAAATAAAGTAAAAATGCTCGTAAGCAAACACGAAGTAGGAGGGAATGAAGAACAAAACATTTTGAAAGATGCGGATTCGATTAGTTTTTTTGAAAATAACGTTGATTATTTTATAGAAAAATTATCAGTTGAAATTGGTAAAAAAGAAGTCAGGGATAAATTTAATTGGATGTTTAAAAGAATAACATCAAAGAAGGCAAAAGAGATTGCCATGCCGTGGTATAAAGATGGGATAAGAAAATTAGAAGATTAGATTTTTTAAGAAGAAACAAAAGGTTCAAGTCAGAGACATTGAACCAACGGTAAGCTCTGCGGAGACTATGGAACCAGCAGTGGAATAAAAAAATTGGCGTTTATTTTTATTTATTGGTATAATAAATATTGTTACATCGTGGAGTGTCAAACGAGTCGCAACGAAGTTCAACTGAAATATCGTGGGATTAAATTTGAGCGAGACTTCGGTCAAACTTCGTTGCGACTCGTTTGACACTCCAAAAATTTAAACATTTAAAAAACACATGCCGGAAGTTTTGGAAAAATTATTTCGTTCTAAAGCGGAAATTAAATTTTTGCGGCTGTTTTTGAATAATCCAGATAGCGAATATCTTTTAAGCGAAGCGGCGCAAAAATCAAAAACAAATTCAGCGACAAGTAGAAAAGAAATTAATAATTTAGTGAAAATTAAGTTTTTGCTTTCCAGAAAAAAAGCTGGAAAAATATATTACCATATAAACCGCGATTTTATTTTTTATGATGAATTAAAAAAAATAATTTTCAAAACAAGCCCGTCATCGTCAGATAAAATTAAGTCACAAGTATTAAAATTAGGACAAGTCAGGTTCTTGCTAATCTCGGGTGTGTTTATAAATTCCGATAAAAGTAAAATTGATATTATGATAGTTGGCGAGCATCTTAATAAGAGCAAACTAAAAACTTTTCTATCTGTCATTGAAGCAGAAGCCGGCAAAGGAGTAAATTATGTCTGTATGAGCACAGACGAATTCAGATACAGAAAAGGGATGTTTGATAAATTCGTAATTAATATTTTAGAAGGTCCGCATAGAATTTTAATAGATAGGATGAAAGGAATTTAAAATTAGGACTTCCTCACTTTATGTCATTTCGAAATGAGTGAAGCGATTGAGGAATCTAAAAACTATCTTAATATAAATATTATTTCTGCATAGTATTATTTTTAGATTTCTCGCCTTAAAGGGCTCGAAATGACAGAAACGAGGAAGTTCTATAATTATAAAAATAAATAAAACCCATGGAAAATAAAAAACAAAAAATAATCCATTTAAACGCGGATGATGAAATAGATTTTATAATTGATAAAATTAAAAAATGCGAAGCAAAAGAAATAACACTGATTATTCCAGAAAGCGCTATGATTCTTCAGGATTTAATAAACCTAAAGGTGCTTAGAATGAACGCAAAAGAGCTTGGAAAGAATATTTCAATAGTTACAATTGACGATAACGAGTATTTTAAAACAGACAATAAAATTGAAAATCAGTCAAGCTCTATAAAAGATTTGATAGATGAATCGGAGGAAAAGTTAAGCGAAGGAAATGATAGCGATGATAGCGATGATAGCGATGATAGCGTTTTAAAAGTTTCTTTTGTTGAAAATTCAGAAAGCGAAAAATCTGAAAGCAAAATTAAAATGCGCGACATCATAAAAGTAAAAAAAGCCGATGTTGATGATGGCGCTAATAGCGCAATCAAAGAAATAAGAAAAGAAAAAGAGGAAAATTTGCTTCAGCAAGATGGATTTAATCAAAACGAAAATAAAAATAAAGAAGATAGCAGAAACGCAAACGTCGTTAGAGTAAATGATTTTGAAAAGCCAAAAAGGCGAAATAGAAGAAATATAAGTTTGCTTCCCTCGTTAAGCTCCAAATTTTTTATTGGATTTATTATTGTTTGTCTTATTACTGCGTTGGCAATTTTTGGGTTTGTGCTTCCTAGATCAGATATAGTTATTACTTTGAAAACAGAAGCATTAACATACGATTTTGAATTTGTCGCTGATGAACTAATAGATAGCATTGATTCCGTGAGCAATAAAATTCCATCTGAAAAAATAGATATTATAAATGAAGAAAGCGGTGATTATCCAGCCACGGGAAAAAAGCATATTACAGAAAAAGCAGCGGGAAAGATTACAATTTATAATGAGTGCTCCACTGGTCCGCAAACTTTAGTTATTAATACTAGATTTCTCTCCAAGGAAGGCAAAATATTTAGAATAAATAAAGCAGTTAAGATAGCTGGTTTTACTAAGCCTGAAGATAAGATTATTCCAGGAAGCGTTATAGCGGATGTTGTGGCCGAAGAACCTGGCGAAAGTTACAATATAAACAGCACATCCTTTACCATACCTAAACTCCAAGAGTTAAATAGCTGGAAATTTTCCTGTCTTTACGCTAGATCAGAACAGACAATGTCTGGTGGAATTGATAAAGAAGTCTTGTCTTTTTCAGACAGCGATTATCTTACAGCTAAAGAGAAGCTTGTAAAAGTTGTGAAGGAAAAAAACGAGAAAGAATTTTCTGACAAAATTTCAGACGAGTATGTGTTGTTGGAATATTTAGAACAGAACGAAGAAATTAAAATTAAAGATGATGTTAAAACTGGTGATGTTGTGGATAGCTTTCAAATGACTGTTTTGGTAAAAACCACGGCTCTTCTTGTGGCTAAAAATGATCTTGATGATTTAATAAGCGAAAAGATTAATTCAGATTTGAGCAGTGAGATAGAACTTGTTGAAGGGAGTAGAAAATATGAAATTGGAGAAGTAAATAAGGACGAAAATGGAAAAATATCTATGCCTATTTCTGTTAGCCAAAATTCAACTGCCAAAGTTGATATTGACAAAATAAAAGATGAAATAGCTGGAAAGAATGAGTTGGAATTACGAAAATATTTTGTTAATATGAAAGGAATTAAGACGACAGATGTAGGCTTTTGGCCATTTTGGGTAAAAAGCATTCCATCATCTTCAGATAAAATAAATATAACTATTGACATAAATAGTTCTATGTAGTAGACTACGAAAGCGGTTGATTTAGATTGTATTATAGTGAGTTTGTTAAACTATGATATAGATATTCTTCGGCAAGCTCAGGATGACAAATTAAGCGTAGAATAAAAGTAAATATTATTTTAAAGTATCAAACTCAACTAGTGATACTAGTTGTTGTTTTATTTACGAATAAAAAATGTTGTCATTCCCTTGAAGAAGGGAATCTGATTTATCTCAATAAACAATATTTATCGTAATAGTTTGTTAAATGAGATTTACTGGATCCCAGATATTTTTTCTTTCGCTTCATTCCAGAAAAAATTCTGGAATGACAAAGTAAAAAAGTCTTAAAGTATAAATTTTATAATTTTCAATAATCCGTTATGAAAGAAATAATACAAGTAGAAGGAAGCGTAACCGAAGTTTTGCCTGGAACGAAATTTAAAGTAGAAATTAATGACGGGCATGAATTGCTGGCCCATATTTCTGGAAAGATGAGAATGAATTATATAAAAATATTGCCTGGGGACAAAGTGATTATTGAAATGAGTCCCTACGATTTGACGAAGGGGAGGATTGTGAGAAGAGGATAGTAGTGGAAATTAGTAGAAACTTATAGAAATTTGTAGAAATTAAATTGTTGTTTTCCATGGGCAATTAATTTCAACAAGTTTCTATGAATTTCCATAAATTTCTGTTTATTACTTGGGTTGATATGAATGATGAAAATAAAAAGTTTTTAAGAAAGTTTGTTAATGTTTAGTAATATTATGAAAGTAAGAGCCTCAGTTAAAAAATTCTGTGACAAATGTAAAATAGTAAGGCGTAAAAGAAGAATTTATGTTGTTTGTTCTAATCCAAAACATAAGCAGAGACAAGGGTAAATAAGTATTAAGCATCAAGTAGTAAATATTAAGATTAAGCAAGATAAATATCTATGTTTAGTGTTTAATACTGGTTACTTAATACTAACTACTGTTTAATGCCAAGAATTTTAGGGATTAATATTCCAGAAGAAAAGAGAATAGAAATCGCTTTAACCTACATAAAAGGCGTAGGCGTTTTTTCTAGTAGAAAAATTTTAAAAGCGGCTAATATTGGTTTTGACAAAAGAGCAAAAGAGATTACTCTTGAAGAGGTCAGTAAAATTCAAAAGATTATTGAAAAAGAGTTTAAAACAGAAGGAGAGCTCAGACGGATTATCATGATGAATATTAAAAGACTGAAAGAAATAGGGTGTTATAGAGGGACAAGGCATTCCAAGGGATTGCCGACGAGGGGACAAAGAACTAAAACAAATAATAGAACGGTGAGAGGAAATGTGAGAAGAACAGCTGGGAGCGGAAGGAAGAATGCGAGCGAGAAAACATAAAATTGTATTGTTAAATTGTTGTGCATAGCAACACTTAGAAATTGATTGAAATTCGTAGAAACTAATTGTAATTAATTGTCATTAGAAAACAACAATTTAATTTCTATAAATTTCTACGAGTTTCTATAAGTTTCTACAATTACGCTACGCATAATAATTTAACAATAGAGCAATTTAACAATTTGATTTATAATTATAAATAAACAATGGGAAAAAGAAGAGTAATAAAAATTGGAAGTAAGGATAAAGATGGATCTAAAAATGCTCCCGGAAAAGCGTTGAAAAAAACCAGAAGAAAAAATGTTGCAAAAGGAAAGATGCATATTAAATCAACTTACAACAATACTATTGTCACGCTAACGGATTTGAGCGGCGGTTTGATTGCCTGGTCCAGCGCTGGTCTTTTAGGTTTTAAAGGAGCTAAAAAGGCAACGCCATACGCAGCCACTAATATCGTAAACTCTTTATTTGAAAGAGTGAAAAAAATAGGACTCAAAGAAGTTGATGTATATGTAAAAGGAATTGGCAGTGGCAGAGAGTCTGCCGTCAGAGCGATTGCTTCTAACGGTATTAACATTGTTTCTATAACTGATACGACGCCAATTCCGCATAACGGTTGCCGACCTCCAAAACCGAGAAGAATGTAGGGAGTGAAATTTTGTAATTTTTAATTTTGTAATTTTTAAATAAATCTTAATTCTCAATTTCTAAATTTATCTTTTAAAAAATGAATGATAGGTAAATTTAAAATTTTGATCATTAAACATTATTTTAAAAATTAAAAAGTATAAAATTAAAAATTTAAACAATGTTGATACTGGAAATTCTGTAACAAATAATAAGACAAGCAAAGTATCGCTATAATATATAATAAACATCTATGGCTAGAGATTTAAGTCCAAAATGTAAAAAATGCAGAAGAGAAGGAAAGAAGCTTTTTTTGAAAGGCGAGCGTTGCTATGGCGTAAAATGCGCGATGATCAAGAGACCTTACGCGCCGGGCGAGCATGGACAGTCAAAAAGAAGAATGGGTCTTTCGGAGTATGGAATTCAGTTAAGAGAGAAGCAAAAAGTCAAAAGAACATACGGGATTTTAGAAAAGCAATTCAGAAAATATTACGAAATGGCGAGCAAGGCGAAAGGCAATACGGGAAGCTTATTGTCCAGTTTATTAGAAAGAAGATTAGACAATGTTGTTTATCGTCTCGGGCTGGCAGATTCAAGAAATAAAGCAAGACAGTTAGTTAATCACGGACATTTTTTATTAAATGGAAAAAAAGTAGACATCCCTTCCTGCCTTGTCAAAGAGGGTGATATGATTTCAATTAAAAATGAAAACGGAGCTTGTTTTCAAGACTTAAAAAAGACATTGAAAAATTATAAAACTCCATCTTGGCTATCTTTGGAATACCAAAAACTTCAAGGCAAAGTCATTTCTTTTCCCGTTGAGAAAGAAATTGATCTTGGCGTTGATATTCATTTAGTCATTGAACATTATTCTAAGGCGTAAAATAAATTGCTAAAATTGTTTTATTGTTATATAGCAATACGATAATTTTAAAAAAGCAGAAATCAATTGAAACTCGTAGGAACTTGTTGTAATTAATTGTTATCAGAAAAGAATAATTGAATTTCTGTTGATTTCTACAAGTTTTTATTAATTTCTGTCCATTAATTAAATATTCAAGTTTAATTTATTAAAATAAAAATATGCAAAAAATAACATTGCCAGAAAAACCAAAAATAATAAAGCAAGAAGGAAATTTTGCAATTTTTGAAATTAAGTCGTGTTATCCTGGATACGGAATGACGATTGGAAATGCTTTTAGAAGAGTTCTTCTTTCAAGTCTGAGCGGATCAGCTATAACTGCTGTTAATATTAGCGGAGTAAATCATGAATTTTCCACTATTCCTGGAATAGCGGAGGATGTTGTAGAAATAGTGCTTAATCTTAAAAAAGTAAGGTTCAAAATGCATACAGACGAACCCGTAAAATTAACTTTAAAGACGAGTAAGGAGGGAGAGGTAAGGGCATCGGATATTATAACTACAAGTGATGTTGAGGTGGTTGATAAAGATGCTTATATTGCGACTGTAAACGATAAAAACAGTAAATTGGAAATGGAAATTAGAGTGGAAAAAGGAACAGGGTATGTGCCGATTGAGCAACAGAATAAGGAAAAGCTTGAAACAGGAAATATTGCTATAGATTCAATATTTACTCCAGTAAAAAAGGTTAATTTTAGGGTTGAAAATATGCGTGTTGGTAAATTAACTAACTATGATAAGCTTATTCTTGAAATAGAAACAAGCGGAGAAATAACGCCAGAAGAGGCATTTAAGAAGGCGGCTAGATTATTAGTTGATCATTTTAATTTATTTAGAGAAGTGATAGAGGAAAATACTGAAGACAAAGAAAGAGATGAAAAAGAGAAAGAAAAAGAAAAAATTATAAAAAAGGAAGAATTAGCTAAAGAGAAAAAAATAGAAAGCGAAGAAAATGAAAAAGAAAAACAGGAAGATGTCTTAAAAAAGCAAGTTGAAGATCTTGGTCTTTCTTCTAGGATATTAAGTATTTTAGGTGATGGTAAAATAAAAAGTGTTAGCAAACTTGTTAAAAAATCAGAAGAAGATTTAAAGGTGTTGCCCGGAATGGGAGACAAAGGAATAAAAGAAATTAAGAAAGCATTGGGAAAGTTAGGATTGACTCTAAAAATATAATAGAATGATAGAAATTTAATAAGGACAACTATGAAGCATAAAATAAAAGGAAGACAATTTAAGAGAAATAAATCGCAAAGAAAAGCTTTGTTGAAACATTTAACAGAAGCGCTTGTTTTGCATGAAAAAATTACAACAACAACTGCTAAAGCGAAAGAACTTTCTGTTTACGCGGAAAAATTAATTACAACAGCGAAGAAGCAAAATCTTTCTTCGGCGAAGGCGGTTCATGATATATTGGCAGATGAAGCAGCGAAGAAAATGATTAACGATATTTCTAAAAAATATAAAAGCAGAAACGGCGGATATACAAGAATTATAAAAGTTGGCGAAAGAAAAGGAGATGTCGCGGAGATGTCTATTATAGAATTGGTGTAAAGCATTTCAATTTTTAGACATATCGTTTGAAATTATTATGTACGAAAAAATATTATTTTATTATCAGATATTCTTTTTTGTTACTTTGGGAGTGATAGTATTTTTATCATATAGAACAATTAAAAAAGGAGAAACAAAATTTGCAAAAATTAAAAGATCTATAGTTTGTTTGTCTCTAATTCTAATATGGTTATTTTTTTATTCTTTACCCAATTTTATCGCTAGATAATAATAAGAAGTTTAATTTATGTCAAATAATAAAGAAAATAAAAAAATAGAACGAAACTGGCATCTTTTTGACGCGTCGGAGGAAAGCTTTGGGAGGATGGCCTCTAAGATTGCTGTTTTGTTGAGGGGGAAAAATAAAACGAATTTCACGCCGCATATAGATGGCGGGGATTATGTTGTGGTGACAAATTCTGATAATTTGAAATATACGGGGAATAAAGGCGAGGGTAAAATTTATTATAAATATAGCGGTTATATGGGTGGACTGAAAGAAATAAATTTAAAAGATAAAATTAAAAAAGACTCTAGAGAGGTGATTAAAATAGCTGTTTATGGAATGTTGCCGAAGAATAAATTGAGGGATGAGATGATCAAAAGATTAAGAATATATAAAGATGAGGATTATTTAGAGAAAGATAAATTTAAGAAATAAATTGTTAAATTGCTAAATTGTTAAATTATTATGCATGGCATAATAATAAAATATAACAATATTAATATATTTTATGAGTGAAGACAATCAAGAAGAAAATAAAGGAAAATATTTTTACGCGACAGGAAGAAGAAAATCCTCTATTGCTAAGGTTAGAGTTTACGATAAAGCGAAAGAAAAGGGTATTACGATAAACGACAAGGACTATAAGGAGTATTTTATGAAGAATAATATTCTTGTTGAAAAGGTAAATTCTCCGTTAAAGCTTTTGAATTTTGAAGATAAATTTTTAGTGTCCGTTAAAGTTCTTGGCGGCGGTTCAAATGGACAGGCAGAAGCTGTGAGATTGGGAATCGCCAGAGCGCTTCTTGCTATGAACGGGGATTTTAAAAAAGAATTAAGGGCTAATGATTATTTGACAAGAGATCCTCGAAAAGTTGAGAGAAAGAAACCTGGCTTGAAAAAAGCAAGACGGGCTCCACAGTGGAAGAAGAGATAGAAATATAATTATAGAGAGCGAATAAAGCCGCTAGTCGATGAGCGGTTTTTTGATCGACTTTTTCATTTGATATGATATTATCCCGATAGAAAATGAATAACAATTTAGCAACATTGTACAAAGATAATTTATTTAGTTTTAGATCATCGGGAACTATGATATAATAGCAGTATGATGCTCAACAAAGCTAAAATATCAAATTACAAAATTAAAAATTCAAAGATTAAAACTAACAAAAAAATGAAAAGATTTGTTGTGATTTGCGATGGTCTCAGAAGCTTATTTAATGTAGGTTCTGTTTTTAGAACTGCGGACGGAGCGGGAATTGATAAAATATATTTATGCGGAATTACTGGAAAACCTGATACTGGCAAGGCGGAGAGAAAAATATCTAAAGTGGCTCTTGGCGCGCAAAAATATGTTCAATGGGAATATGTTAAACAATCATGGAGATTAGTTGAAAAATTAAAAAAGGAAGGATACCAGATCGTGTCTTTAGAGCAAACTTCAAAAAGCGTAGATTATACTGATTTTAAGCCAAAATTTCCCCTTACTTTAATTATCGGAAACGAAAGTAACGGCATAAAAAAATCTTTGTTAAACAGATCAGATCAAATTATTGACATTCCAATGCGCGGACAAAAAGAGTCTTTAAATGTCTCCGTTGTTTTCGGGGTTGCGGCTTATTGGATTGGGGGGTTTAAATAACATAGTTGTTTATTATAGTCCCATACCCTGGGGTATGGGACTATAATAAATTTTATAATATTTATTTCAATAAAATTATGTTTAGTAGTTTCAAAAAACTTCAAAAACCAAAAGAATTAATTACTGATGAAAATATAAAGCATCAACTTTTTGATGTTTTAGATAATTCGGTAAAAAATCCAGTTAAAGATTATAAAAAAATTCCAGTTGCTTTTTCTGGCGGGATTGATTCTTCAATTTTGACTTATTTAATTTCTAGATACGCTAAACCAACTTTGTTTTGTTTTGGCTTTGAAAATTCTTACGATGTGAAAAATGCTCAGAAAAACGCTAAACTTTTGAATTTGAAATTAAATATTATTTATTTTGACGAACTTAATCTGAAGAAGTATTTGAAAAGGACGATTGATATTCTGGAAACGGAAAATAGGATGGCGCTTGATTTAAATACGCCTTTTGCAATTCTCTCCGAAGAATTGCAGAAGAGAAATTATAAAAATATTGTTTTAGGACAAGGTTCGGACGAGCTTTTTGCCGGTTATAATAGGCACAAAAAAGCAGATGATTTAGAAGGGGATTTGTTTCAGGATATAAAAAATATAGATGAAACAAATTTAAAATATAATTCAAAAGTTTTTGATTATTTTGGTATTAATATGACCTGTCCTTTTTTAGAAAAGGAGTTTGTGAAATTGGCAATTAAAATCAGTCCAGAATTAAAAATAAAAAATAGCATCAATAAGTATATTCTGCGTGAAGCGTTTAGGAAATATTTACCAGCAGAAATAGTTAACCAAAATAAAAAAGCGCTTCAGTATGGAAGCGGGATTCATAAGGCGTTGAGGAAAATTTGATAAAAGCAGATCAATTTGATATAATTTTGTTATGTGGCAATGTCCTAATCTTGTCTCTAAATTTATTCAACCTAAATTATTAAATTATGCTCTGGTTTATATTTGCTTTTTTAGCAGCTTTTTTTGATTCAGCAAAAGGAGTTTTCAGTAAAAAAAGCGTTAAAAATATTGATGAATATGTTGTTTCTTGGGCATCAAGGTTTTTTACCTTATTATTTTTGTCGACCGCTTTTCTTTTTATAGAAATTCCTGAGATGGGAGATCGTTATTTAATAGCTTTACTGATTGGTGGTAGTATCAATGCCGTAACGACTGTGCTGGTAATAAAAGCTCTGAAATATTCAGATCTTTCTGTGGTGGCTCCAATCGCGACTTTTACTCCTTTATTTCTTCTAATTACTTCACCGTTAATTACTGGTGAGATTCCAACAATTTTTGGATTACTTGGAGTTTTTCTGATTGTTTTTGGATCTTATATGTTAAATATTAAGAAGAGAGGGGATGGATATATAGCTCCTTTCAAAGCTCTTCTGAGAGAAAGGGGCGCGTTGCTGATGTTGGTAGTGGCTTTCTTATGGAGTATAACTTCTAATATTGATAAAATTGGAATTCAAAATTCTTCGCCGGTATTTTGGGCTATTTCGGTAAACGCGTATGTGACGCTAATTCTATTTCCAGTGGCATTATTTAGATTGCGCAAATTAAAATCGCCGTTTGCCAGCGGAAAGCTTTTTCAGGGGTTGAAAACTTTGGTTCCAATAGGAATTGTCGCCGCTTTAATGCTTGTTTGCCAGATGACGGCAATAAGTATGGCTTTGGTGGTTTATGTTATTTCCATAAAACGGATTAGCGCTGTAATTAGTGTTTTATTCGGATATTTAATCTTTAAAGAGAAAAATATAAAAGAAAGATTAATTGGTTCCGCAATTATGATAGTCGGTGTCTTATTTATAACGCTATTGGGGTAATTTTGCTAAATAAGTTCTGTACAAAAAAAGAACCTTTGGCGAGTTCCGTTTAAAAATGTTATCGCCAAAGGTAAGGTTTATTTTTGATGATAGCAAGCAAAAAGCTTGTTCATCACTAATTCGTATGACAGTTCTGGGAATATTTGTTTTGCATATTCCTTCATTACTGCCTCTTGTCGCGCCACCTTTTTAAGATGGTTTAGTAGGCGTTCGCTACCGGTCGGGAAATCGGTATCCCATTTAAGAGGATTTGCTGTTCCAATCATTCCCCAACGGAAATCGGGGTCTGACTTAAGAGTTCTCAACATGGCATGAAAATCTTCCATACCAGCAAGCGAAACTTCTCCGAATTCTTTTGTCGTTACCGTTTTCCCTGTTCCATTACAGGCAGGAGAAAATCCTCCAATATTCTGAATCTTTTTGATCTCCAAGATTTTTCCTGTATTCTGAGAAACATGCCACTGAGGCTTTTCCCACCAGTTTTCTCTCAGAAAACCAACTTCAGAAAGATTTCTTTCCTGCATAAAATTAAGGGCTTCCGATATTTGATAGCCATTCATTTCAATCTCTGGCGACCAGCACATCGCCAACTCCGCTCCCATTCTTTGGGCAATTTCCATCCCTTCGTTGAGAGCATTTCCGCTTCCAGGGTTATTTCCCCAGTCATGGCAAAGATGAATGATTATTTTGTCATCTCTAACTTCTTCAGGAAATGCTTCTATGAATGCTCGCTCTGACGGGGTCTGTCCGTTGTTGTAGATACCCTCTGCAAGAGGATTGCCTTTCTCAGCATTAACAACAACGATAATTCTTTCAACCACTTCTTCGGATCCTGCTAGAAGATTTCTTATTGGTCTGGCAACCTTTTCTGAAAAGTAGTCCGTGTCAAACTCTTTTCCATCTGGTCCTGTCCCAGCTTGGAAAGTTCTAGTGACAACTGTCACTTTTTTAGGTTCAGTCATAATTATAGTCCTCCAATTGCTCAATTAGTCCTGCTGACTAACTTTGCATTGTAGCAGAAAAAATAAAAATGTCAATAGTCTGTGTTTAATTTTGTGTTTAATTTTTTCGTCATATATCCATCTTCAAGTCTATATCCCAATTTTCTATAATAATTTCTAACCCCAATCCCGCTAATGACGG
>JAGLIN010000027.1 GCA_023142975.1 Candidatus Parcubacteria bacterium | reverse complement strand
AATGTCTGGGATCCAGTTAGTTTCACTTAATAAAAATTATATGAAAGATATTATTTATTGAGACTTACTGGATTCCCGCCTCCGCGAGAATGACAAATCTGCATTTTAATATTTGCCAGTCATCGCTTTTATGCTAAACTAAATTCATGAAAACATTCGCCACGAACAAAAGAGCAAATTATGACTACGAAATTCTTGAAAAAATAGAGGGTGGTTTAGTGTTAAAAGGATGCGAAGTAAAATCAATAAAAACAGGGCATATTAGCTTAAAAGGAGCGTTTGTTACAGTGAAAGGAAACGAATTGTTTTTAACCAATGCCAGTATTCCCGCGTATCAGCCAGCAAATATGCCTGACAATTATGATCCAGAAAGATCAAGAAAAGTTTTAGCGCGTAAAAGCCAGATAAAATCTTTAATCGGAAAAATAAGCCAGAAAGGCTTGACATTAGTGCCAATTAAAGTATACTCTAAACATGGGCTTATCAAGCTTGAGTTCGGCGTTGGGAAAGGAAAGAGGAAGATTGATAAGAGAGAAAATATAAAGAAACGGGAAGAAAAGATAAATATTGCGAGAGTTATGAGAGATAAAAGACGATTGTCATCCTGAGCTTGTCGAAGGATGGCAGGCTCGCTAAATTTACCATAGTTCCCTTCAATAAATTCAGGATGAACTCTAAGCTCACTATGACAAATTTAGCTAATTGTAATTCAAAATCATCTAACACCAGCACGGTTGTTTAAATGTTTATATGTTAAAATGTTTAAATACCCATGGGGATGTTAGGCCTCGATAGAAATCTTATTTTAAAATTGCCAATCGAGCAAGTTAGTTAATCTCGTAAAACTTCGCTAACAAATTATAAATGCAAAAACATTTGTAAGCAAAGTAGCAAGTCTGTTTAATTTTAATAGACAAACTGCTTTTGCAACTGCTACTGTCTAATTTAGACCGGTAGCCATCGAATTGCTGACTCTTGATAAGCAAACCTCGGTGTCATATTATCAAGATAGGACATTGTGTTGCTTAGCCGCAAGAATCCGAAACTTAGCTAAACTCGAATTTATAAGGTCTTGCTTGTTCATTACTTATAAATTTTAAATCTAAAGAATAATCTATATTGGTAGAATGTTTTAAAGTGGATCTTCTACACGCGGGTTCAATTCCCGCCATCTCCACTACGATCATTTTAACATACTAACATATAAACATCTTAACATTTTTAAAAAAATGTTATTGTGTTAAAATGTTAAAATGTTAAAATGTTAAAATGTTAAAATTAATTATATCGCAAAAACAAAAAACTTTAGAATCAATAAACAAATTACCGCGTCTGAAATTATGATGATTGACGACGAAGGCAAACAGCTTGGACTGATGAAAACTTTTGACGCTCTAAATCTGGCATCTGAAAAAGAGCTTGATTTAGTTGAAGTTTCTCCAAATTTGAATCCCCCGGTCTGTAAAATTATGGATTATGGCAAATATTTATATAAGGTTGCCAAACAGAAAAGACAGCATAATGCCAAACAGAAAAAAACAGAAACGAAGAAGATAAGAATAAGCGTCCGAATTGAAAAGCACGATCTTGAATTCAAAGCAAAAAACGCTATTAAGTTTTTGAAGAATGAAAATAAAGTTAGGATAGATATGGTTTTAAAAGGAAGAGAAAAGGCAAATCAAGATTTCGCTCGCGAAAAATTTGATAGCTTCTTAGATGTCATTTCTGAATTGTCAAAAAATGACGAACAGGCGAAAGAAAGAGAAATAATCAGAGAACAAGATATTAAGAAAACCCCGCAAGGATTTAGCGCTATCATAGATTTTAAAAAGAAATAATCGACCTGTCATTCTAAACTTGTTTCAGAATCTACTATCTGTTTCATTTTAATTTATCTATTTAACATAAACTATCACCTACGACACAAACACACTTATTTTTTAAATATTGTAATTGTGTTTTCAGCTTAACCAAAATGTTTGAAGATTTATAGGTTTAATTAGCGTAATAATCAGAAAATCCTGAAACAAGTTCAGGATGACAAATTAATAACTAAGGATATGAAAATTAAGACAAGAAAAGCAATTGCGAAAAGATTTAAAATTACTAAAAAAGGAAAGATTATCGCAAGAACCGCGAATCAGGATCATTTTAATTCTCGCGAGTCTGGAAATAAAACCAGACAAAAAAGAGCAGACAAGCAAATAGTGACTGGAGTTAAGAAAGCGATTAAAAGGCAATTAGTTAAGTAAATAGAATTATTCTACGGCACTTCAATGCACGATCAAAGAGATATTAACCTCGTGAGAAAATAAATAACTTAATCAACTATTTTGTGAGGTTAAAACCTCACAGACCCTTGGCTAAAGCCAGGTAGAAATTATTATTAAAATTTTATGACAAGAATAAAGAGAGGCGTAATGGCCAACAAAAGAAGAAAGAAAGTTATTAAAAAAGCGAAGGGATATTTGGGCGCGCGAAGCAAAAAATATAAAGCTGCTAAGGAAGCTTTAATGAAAGCGGGCACACAGGCTTATCGCGATCGTCGAACTAAAAAAAGAGTGATGCGCAGCTTATGGCAAATCCGCCTGAACGCCGGCGTGAGAGAACATGGGCTAACTTACAGTAAATTTATCCACGCTTTGAAACTTGCTAAAATTGAAATTGATAGAAAAGTTTTGTCTGACTTGGCAATGAACAATCCAGCGATTTTTAAGAGTATTGTTGAGAAAGTTAAAACTAAAATTA
Source organism: Candidatus Parcubacteria bacterium (assembly GCA_023142975.1). Taxonomy (GTDB): domain Bacteria; phylum Patescibacteriota; class Minisyncoccia; order JAHIHE01; family JAGLIN01; genus JAGLIN01. The sequence goes on along the minus strand of JAGLIN010000027.1, from coordinate 2,254 downwards.
AGTAACACCCTTGTCATTCTCGCGGATGCGGGAATCCATTATTACAATCAACCTGTAAAAAAACACCTTGAGCAAAAAGGTGTTTTTTGGTTTTAAAAAATAAGGTCATTATGACCTATTTTCAATTTTTTTAATTTTATTTTCGATTATAACAAGTGCTTCTCTCCAACTCATTATTTTTTCGCTTCTTAGATTAAGCCACTTTTTTGGTCCGAGTGCAAGAACATCATCTCTGGCAAACCCATCGCCAGATAATTTACGAAGATCTATTCCGAACACTTTCTGATATTCATTCCATTCATCTAAATGCTTGACGAACCCGTCGTAAATTTCCAACTCTTCTTTTACCAATTTCAGCTCTTCCTTTGTTATGTCCTCGTCGTTGCATAACTTTTCTATAGCTCCATGTATTATCCCTAATTCTTCGCTTCTTTCCATAGACATTCCTCCTTAACTTTCCTCCATTCTACCCAAAAACAAAAAACTTGTCAAATAAAAAATGTATTAGCGGTGACGGGCACCGCAAAAATATATTTACGAGATAGAAATAATAGTATTTGACTAAACAATTTAACCCAAATAAAAAACTGAGTTGGGTGCCCGTCACCTACCACTCATAACTCCCGAAAACCCACCCCACCAATTTTTCCGTTTCCAGAAATCTGTCTTCGGCGTTTAAAACTACGCTGATTATTTTATGATTATCAATCGGATCGCCGACAACCAAAGCCAAACACTGCCCCGCTTCATCCGTTAATCCTGTTTTTCCGCCTGTAATATTTTCCAATCTTCCTAAAAGCAGATTGGTATTTTTTAAATTGTGTTTTATATTCCCATCAAGAGAGCTTAAACTTAATTTCTGCGTTCTTAAAATTTCCCAAATTAACGGTCTGTCTAGAGCGTAATCAAAAAGCTGGGTAATATCGTAAGCAGTGGAATAATTTTCTTCAGAATCAAATCCGGTCGGATTAGAAAAATTAGTATTTTTAAGCCCAAGCAATTCCGCTTTTTTATTCATTAATTTAACAAATTCCTCAACGCTCCCGCTGACATGCTCCGCCAGAGAAACAGCCGCGGTATTATTAGATCTAATCAGCATTATTTTTAACAAATCTTCCGCTTTTATTTTTTCATCTATTGCTAAACTATCTTTTCTGCCATCAGTGTCAAACGCGTTTTTGCTGATTATTACTTCGTCGTTCAAGTCAATATTCTCCAAAATAATAAGCGCCGTCATCATTTTTGTTAAACTCGCTATTGGCATTTTTTCATCTGAAGTTTTTGAATACAAAACCGCATCAGTCCCAGCATCTAAAACAAGCGCTGATTTTGCTCCAATATTAAAATCAGCCACGCCTTTAATTTTAGAAGGCAACGGCTGTAAAAAATTTTCCTGATTTAAATTATCGTAATAATAATTCTGATTTTTTTCCTGTAAATTAAATTTATCGCCTACAAATTCCTGTTCTATAAACTGCTCAAAAAAACCAATGCTTCCTTGTTCAGAAGAAATAATATTAAGCTGACCTAAAAAAGCCAGCGCGATAATAGCAATGTTTTCAATCATTATAATGAATTATGAATCAAGAATTATGAATTATGAATAAAAATTCTTAATTCGTAATTCTTGATTCTTGATTCATAATTTGTAGTTCCTCATACCTCGGCAAATCTTCCACCCTTTCCACGCCAAGTGTTTTTAGAAAATCAAATGATATTTTATAAAGATACGTCCGCGCGTCATCTGGCTTATTTATTCTTTCAATAAGCCCTCTGATCATTAAATACCGTAAAGTGAAACTGCAATTGACGCCTCTTATTTCTTCAATTTCCGCTCTTGAAATCGGTCCGCGATAAGCGACAATGGAGAGAACTTCCGATGCCGCGCGGCTCAACTCCCCTTCTATATCCGCTTTCAGAAATTTATCTACAAATTCGCTATTTTCTCCCGCCGTCACCATCTGAATCTTATTTTCTTTAACCAAAATTCTCAGCCCGCTATTCTCATCTCTGTATTTTTTCGCCAAAACTCCAGCCGCCAATTTTAACTCGTCCTCATTTACTGAAGTAAGCTTCACCAACTTTTTAAAACCCATCGGCTCGCCAGAGATAAATAATAAACTCTCTATGATTGATTCAACGCTCATAATATTTTTATGTTAATTAAACTGTCATTGCGAGAAATGGAACGAAGCGATAGCGTAGTGGAATGACGAAGCAATCCCGTAACTACGCGCAAAGTGCATAGTTACGG
>JAGLIN010000026.1 GCA_023142975.1 Candidatus Parcubacteria bacterium | reverse complement strand
ACAATAGGTATACAATAGGTATACAGTATACCTATTATTTTTAACGATAACGCTTATGTTACACGAAATAGAAAAACCCGATTTATCAAAGATTGATGAAAAAAAAGTATTAAAGACAATTTTTGAACAAGGAAAAAGTTCTGTTTCAATTTTTCCCTTGATTCATAAAACTTTTCAGCCGGAATATCTTTATTGGGATAAAATAAAACACAAAACATTACCAAAAAATATCTCAAAAGGAGAATTTTGGTTGTTGGTTAAAACAATTAGAAAAGCCCAGTCTATAAAAAGCCCAATTAAAGATAAGAGTGGAAATTATTTTAATTGGATTAAATTACCAGAACTTGAAGAATTTTTTCATAAAATAGATTTAAACACTGGTGGTAATCTTTTTGTTTCCAAAAAAGATGTTGACGAAAAAAATAAGCAGAAACTTATTTCTAGAGGAGTAATGGAAGAAGCGATAGCCTCGTCACAATTAGAAGGAGCAAGCACAACAAGAAAGGTAGCTAAACAATTTTTAAGGGAAGGAAGAAAGCCAAGAAACGAATCGGAGCAAATGATTTTAAACAGTTATAAAACAATGCAATTAATTGAAAGCGAATATAAAAATAAAGAAATGGGCTCGGATATAATTTTAGAACTACACAGCATCATTACTAAAGATATAAATTCAATTCCAGAAAACGAAAGGGGAGCATTTAGAAAGGATAGAGATAAAATTATAGTTTCTGATAATTATGAAATTTATTATGAAACTCCTAAAATGTTCTTTGTCAAAAATGAACTTGAAAAATTTGTAAAATTTGCCAATGATGAACTCCATGGACCATTTATGCATCCCATTATAAAAGCCATAATGCTTCATTTTTGGATTGGTTATTTACACCCATTTACAGACGGCAATGGTAGATTAGCAAGAACTATGTTCTATTGGTATTTGCTTAAAAAAGGTTACTGGGCATTTGCCTATTTACCTATTTCAAAAGTAATCAAAGAATCGCCGGTTCAGTATGGCAAGGCTTATATTTACAGCGAGCAAGACGATTTGGATTTGACTTATTTCATAGATTATAATATTAGAAAAATAAGACTATCAATTAAAGAGTTTGAAAAATATCTTGAAAAAAAATCAAAAGAAAATTCTAGAATGAATGATTTGACAAAAATGAAATACGCTTTAAATGGGAGACAAATAAAACTTTTACAATACCTCTATGGAGACAGAAATGAAAAAACTTCTCTTACAATGCATATGAATATTTATCAGATTTCAAAAAGAACTGCGGCTAAAGACTTAAAGAGTTTGAAAAAAATAGAACTTTTATTTTCTAAAAAACAAGGACGAAATGTTTATTATTATGCGACAGACAAGATTGAAAGGTTATTTAAGTAATTTTACTTGAATTTTTTATGACAGAAAAAAAAATCAGAAATATCTCCCTCTTCTTCGGTGAAGATGATTTTACTGTTGCGGAGGAAATAAAAAAAGCGAAAGAAGGTTTTGCTGGGAAATTTGGAGAAATGAATATTTTCGAAATTGATTGGGGAAATCAAAATTTGAGCGAAAAAGAAAAATTATCTGAATTGCAGAATGAACTAATGACGAATTCGCTTTTTAGTTCAGATAAATTATTGATTATTAAAAACGCTTTATTTTCTTCAACAAAAACCGAAACTCCCTCTGGAGTTCACTCTTTAGAGTGTAATAAATCTGAATCTAAACAAATTAAACCCGCTTGCAGGTTAAAATCTAAACTCCAGCATGAAGATGTAATTTTGAATTATTTAGAAAATCCGCAGGAAAAAACAAGGATATTTTTTGTGGAAAATAATTTAGATAAGAGAAAAAAGATTTATAAAGAACTAATTAAATTAGAAAAAACTGGCTTAGTAGAGATCAAAGAGTTTATTACACCAGCTAATTTTAATTTTGATTTGTGGATAAAAAATAGAGCAACTAAATTAGGCGGAAAAATAGAAAACAATGCGATAAATATTCTTGCCATTTCGCTCGGCAAAGGAATGGCGCAAAAGGATCGAAGTAAAAATTTAAAACAGTCCTATAATCTTTGGGAGGCGGACAACGAAATTTCTAAATTGGTGAGTTATTGCGACGGCAGAGAAATTACGGATGAAGATGTTCGGCTTTTAGTCCAGTCTAAAGTGGATTTGAATATTTTTAATTTGATTGATAGCATTAGCTCTAAAAACAAAAGCGGATCAGCGCTTTTACTCAATCAGCAAATTGAAAAGGGTCTGAATGAAATTTATATTTTAACAATGTTTGTTTATCAATTCCGCAATTTACTGAAAATAAAAAGTCTGCTGGAACAGAATTTATCTAATCAAGAAATCGCCGTGAAAGCGAAAATGCATCCTTTTGTGATTCAAAAGAGCATTGAGCAGTGCCGGAGATTTGAAATGAAAGATCTGAAAAAGATATATCAGAAATTATTTGACGCTGATTTGGCGATTAAAACAGGGAAAATAAATCCAAGGTTAGCATTGGACTTGCTGGTTGTATCGGTTTAAGATTTAAAAATAAAAAAACACCGTAGGGAACAGGCATGCCTGTTCCCTACGGTGTTTTTTATAACTATTTTATTATCCCTTCCCCCACCAAAAAATCTCTCACAATCTCAAACATTTTCTGATGCCCTTTTGAATTCGGATGCAATCCGTCTTCTAATAATTCTTTGTAATCTGTTTTATTAAACTCATCAAACATATTAATAAAATAAACTTGCTTTTCTCTACAGATAGATTTTATAATATTATTGTAATTTGAAATATATTTATTCTCATAAGATTTATCAGTATCCCATGGAATTGGCGATGTTTTAGATTTATCAACAGGAGTAAGTCCGATAAAAATAGTTTTATTAGATATTTTTCCTGAAAAGTTTATAAATTGTTTTATATTTTGTTGAAATTTATCAGCAAGTACGCTAAAATTATTTTTACTGTAAATAAATTGCGAGTCATTTATGCCAATTGCAAAAACAAAAATTATTTCGTCTTCTTTGTGTAATCTTTGTTTTATTTCAAACTCAAACCGTTCCAATAAATCATCAGAATTATCTCCAGAAATTCCGAGATTATAAACAGAATAATCAAATTTTGGATCTTTCAATTCCCTTTCCATACAAAAAACTTTCAAACGATCTGTCCACCCCCCCCGCTGTATCCCATGCTCCATAAGTTATACTATCCCCAAAAATTAAAATTCTCGC
>JAGLIN010000025.1 GCA_023142975.1 Candidatus Parcubacteria bacterium | reverse complement strand
AAGCTTCAAGGTGCGAGTCAATTGGTCTTAAACCGATCTTATCTCCTCCCGGATGAGGAATTTTGAATTTTTTAAATCGCGCTAACAGAGGACCGATCAGCAAAACAGAGATTCTCATTTTCTCAACAGTAGAATAATCCATCTTTTCAGGATCAACTTTTTCGCCAGCTTTGATCTTTATTATATTCTCTTCAAGCCATTCAGTTTCAACGCCAATACTTTCTAAAACCTTAATTAAATTGAAAACGTCAGTTACTATTGGTAAATTTCTAATGATGCATTCTTCTTTGGTAAGAAGCGTTGCCGCCAAAACAGGCCCCGCGGCATTTTTATAGCCTCCGATTTCAACAGTTCCTTTTAATGGTTTTCCGCCATTTATGATAAATTTTTGCATATGATTTTAGATAAATTGTTAGATTATTCTACGGTAATATTGCTTTAAATTTCCCTGTCATTTTGTCATTTCGAACGAAGTGAGAAATCTCTTGACTGTTGAAAATGGGATAGATTAAATTATTTATTACATTGAAGAGATTCCTCGCCTACGGCTCGGAATGACAAAAAGAATAAATTCCAAATTTCTTAATTTAATGATATAATAAATTTAAATTAGTAGCAAGAAAATTTTATTTTTTATTCGCGAGGTTAAAACCTCACAAACCCTCGGCTAAAGCCGGGTAGAAATTATTTTATGAAAATATTATTAACTGGTGGCGGAACTGGTGGACATTTAATTCCTTTACTTGGAGTTGTTTCGGAGTTGAAAAAAATAAGTAAAATTTGCAAAAAGGTTCCACGGCCCTGCGGGACTATGGAGCCAGCGAATGGTAAATTGAAATTTCTGCTTATCACTCCTGCTAGTGATTTTAATCAAAGTATTTCTGAAGCTGGAATTCAAATTAAAACAATCAAAGCGGGAAAATTGCGCCGTTATTTTTCGTGGGAAAATTTGAAAGATATTTTCAAGATTCCAGTCAGCATAGTTCAGTCTCTTTATTATGTTTATAAGTTCAAACCAGATGTTGTTTTTAGCAAGGGCGGATTTGCCAGCGTTCCGCCAGTGATCGCTTCCTGGATCCTAAGAGTGCCAATCATCACGCATGAATCAGATATCGTTCCTGGACTCGCTAATCGCATTATCGCCCGTTTTGCTTCCAAAATTCTCATCTCATTTTCCGCCGCTGAAAAATATTTTGATAAAAGCAAAGTGGTTTTAACGGGTAATCCAATCAGATCTGATATCGCGAAAGGTAACGCGAAAAACGCTCTTAAATTTTTTAAGCTTTCTTCAGACCTGCCGACTGTTTTGATCTTCGGCGGAAGTCAGGGAGCGCAAAAAATAAATGAGCTGGTGTTGGAAATTTTACCGGATTTAATTGAAAAATGCCAAATTATTCATCAGTGCGGAGATAAAAACTATGATGAGATAAAAAATAAGATCAGTAAATTAAAATTAAAATATCCAGAACGATATCGCGTTTACCCTTTTATAAAAGAAGAAATGAAGGACGCTTACGCTTTGGCAGAAATAGTCATCAGCCGCGCGGGAGCAAATAGTTTGGCGGAAATTGTTGCTTTGCAAAAACCGAATATTCTCATTCCTCTTTCCACTTCTGCCAACAATCATCAACCGGAAAACGCAAAATTTTTCGCCGAAAAAAACGCTTCTTTGATAGTTGACGAAACTGTTGATAATTCGCAGGATTTAGCCGATGCCATTTTCAAATTATTATCCGATAAAAATCTTCAAACCCAAATGCAACAAAACCTTTTAGAATTATCGCCTTCACAGAATGCTTCTCGGAAAATCGCGGAGAAGATATTAAACATATAAACATTTAAACATACTAACATTTAAACAAAATGATGGTGCGCAAGTCCTTGTTGCGGGAACTGTTTTGTAAACAGTTTATAATGTTTCCTAAGCAAATAAAACTTACTAAAACAAGCTTTCTGCATAAAAGCGTGAAACAATAAGATAAAGATTATTGAAACTTTAAAACAAAAGGAACGAGTTGCAAACTCGTTCCTGCGACGAGTTTTAGAGATAAAGAAATAATATCTGACAACTAAAAATTTTATTTGACAGATTTGATTTTTATGACTATGATTTATACAGTCGTGAAATGACTAGGAGAGATGTAAAATGGCAAAATTAGTAAAAATAGCCAACAGTCTAGAAGAGATTGTTGATGTTGCTGACAAAAGAGAGATCTTTACAAAAAGTGACTTTGAAGCAGTAGCAAAAGAAGTAGCTCCCAATCTTGAATTTACGGGAGATGACTGGATAAAAGGGTTTTACCCAAGCGAAACTGCGTCAATTGCGTTGACTGAACGAAATTCTGACGGAAATATTATCCGAACAGGAATTGCCGCTTTATATGATGGTTTTCCGATTGTCGTCGCGGACGATACGGGATGTTGTCTTTATAAAGATGGCAAAATTATTCCTGTTGTTTCGGTAAATAGAATTTTCACTGGTGACTCAAAAATTCCAACGAGATGCCATATTTTCGGGCAGAAACCAACACCACATTGGGTGTGGATGAACAAAATAATTGGCTTTTTAAACGAAGCTAATATTCGCACCGACAATAATATGGGACCATATTTTCTTCTCAGAAACTTCTTTTACTATAATTGTGTGGTAGAAAAAGGTATTGAGATAAGTCCTGAAAAAGGGGTAATCTCGGAACCGTTTTCTAACAAACCAAAAGAGGAAATTGGCGCATTCATTATCAGATCGCTTAACCAGGGACTGCTAGTCAAAGAGCAATTTACCCTAACTAATATGTCAGGAAAAAAACTATTCCATAATGACAGGATAGAGAGAGTTGAGAGTTGCGAGATACCATACTGTGCCGCAGGATGGATTGCTGGTCCCAGCAATAAGTTGGTTTTTGAAGTTCTTTCTGAAATGAAAAGTGCGGTAGAAGCTCTTGGGGAACCCGAAGATGCAAATGAGAAAATAAAACAGCTTATTGGTGACCTCGATCACTTTAAACCACAACTCTAAGCAGGGGAAATAACCTCTGCGTTTTTTTTGACTAAAATTCAATAATATAGTATTCTATAAACATAATTTCTAATAATAATAATATGAACAAAAAGGCAGTTTGTTTTGGTGGGGGAAATGCTATTCCAAAAACCATTTTAATACCGTTAAAAAAATATCCGGTAGATATTACCGCGATAACTTCAATGGTTGACAATGGCGGGTCAACAGGACAGTTGAGAACGGACTTTAATGTTTTACCTCCTGGAGATATTCGCCGTCATGTTTTGGCCTTGTCCGAAGCTCCTGATTGGAAAAAAGAATTCTGGCAATTTAGATTTGGGCATGAAATGTTTGACGGGGGACATAAGGGACACAGCTTTTCTAACGCTTTTATTGCCGGATTGGAATATAATTTAAAAGATTTTGGCAAAGTTTTGGAAGTCGTTAATGAATTTATGGAAGTAAAAGGCAATGCATTACCGGCAACAATCGAGCAAACACAGATCTATGCTGAATTAGAGAATGGAGAAATTGCGAAAGGAGAAGATGAGATAGATGTTCCTCAAAAACACGATCCTAATTTAAAAATCAGAAGAGCTTATTTGGAACCGGAAGTAAAAGCTTATCAACCGTCTTTAGACGCAGTTACTGAAGCAGATATAATTATTATTGGTCCCGGAGATCTATATTCTTCAACAATCCCTTG
>JAGLIN010000024.1 GCA_023142975.1 Candidatus Parcubacteria bacterium | reverse complement strand
GGCTTGACCCTAGCGGGTAGGTTTTCACACAACGATGAAGTGTAGCATACATCTGAAATTTGTCAATAGTTGGTTTTTTGTGTAGTATAGTTGTAGAGACGGCGATTTATCGCGTCTCAACCATGCGCAATGATATAAATGTTTAATCGCGCGAACCGAGACGCGATGAATCGCGTCTCTACGACAATAAATTATAAAATTAAATCAATGTTTAAAAAGGTAAATCCTCGCCAGAATTTTCCGGAGATGGAGAAAGATGTTTTGAAATTCTGGAAAGAAAATAAAATATTTGAAAAATCTGTAGATAATAGGAGTGATGAAAAAATATATAGTTTTTTTGACGGGCCTCCGTTTGCGACGGGGATGCCGCATTATGGTCATGTCGTGGCAAATTTGATGAAAGATGTTGTGCCGAGGTATTGGACGATGCGGGGATATAAAGTTGAGAGAAAATGGGGCTGGGACTGTCATGGACTACCGATTGAAAATTTAATTGAGAAAGAGCTGGATATCAAAAATAAGCAGGAGATTGAAGAGATGGGAGTTGATAAATTCAATGAAGCTTGCTGTAATTCGGTCTTGCGCTACGCCGATGAATGGAAGAAATTTATTCCGCGAATGGGCAGGTGGGTTGATATGGAAAATGATTATCGGACAATGGATTGGAAATACACCGAATCAATCTGGTGGGTTTTTTCAGAGCTTTATAAAAAAGGATTAGTTTATGAGGGATATAAATCAATGCATATTTGCCCAAGATGCGAGACGACTCTTTCTAACTTTGAAGTGACACAGGGATACAAAGATATCACGGATTTATCGGCGACGGTGAAGTTTAAATTGAAATATCCTGCGGGCAAAACAGGCAGGGGAGTTGGTGCGCTTATTTATAATGATAAAAATGAAGTGTTGCTTTTAAGGCGCAATGAAGATGGCAGAAGAAAAACTTGGGCGATGCCAGGGGGAAAAGTTGATAAGGGAGAAACTTTTAAAGAGGCGTTAGAAAGAGAAATTGACGAGGAATTGGGAGTAGAGATTAAATCAGCCGAGCCATTTATTGCTAAGCCAGATATTTTTGAAGGGCGGCTTTTTGAAACCGTGTGTTTTAAAGTCAAAATTAAAGGCGAGCCAGCAATAATGGAGAAAAATAAAGTAGATAAATTAGAATGGTTTTCTCTTGATAATTTGCCAGAAGTTGATTATCCGCCGTCAAGAGACGCGCTTGAGGTTTATAAAAAAAATAAAAGCATTTTTCATTTTGATGTTGATATGTCAAAACAATTGTCGTCAGTTTATGTTTTAGCGTGGACGACAACACCGTGGACGCTTCCTGGAAATGTGGCGGTGGCGGTGGAGAATAGTATTAAGTATCTAGTAGTGAGCATTAAGGATGAGGATGGTTTTTATGTTTTGGCGAAGGATAGAATTGAGGATGTTTTGAAAGATAAAGAATTTGAGGTTTTAAGTGAAATTGATGGTAGGGAGTTGATTGGATTGGAATATGAATCACTATTCAATTATTATTCTAAAAAAGAAGATTTAAAGAACAAAGAAAATGGTTGGAAAATTTATGCTGGTGACTTTGTGACGACGGAAGAGGGGACGGGAATCGTCCATATCGCCCCTGCTTTTGGGGATGATGATATGAAATTGGCGGAGAAGTATAATTTGCCGTTTGTTCAGCATGTTGGAATGGATGGGAGATTTAAAGAGGAAGTTGCGGATTTTAGGGAAAAGAGAGATTTCACAAAAGGCTCCAGTCAGGAGACTGGAGCCAACGATGATTTAGGCAAGGAAGTAAAACCGAAAAGAAATTCGAGAGAAACGGATGAGAAGGTTGTGAAATGGCTGGAGGAAAATAATAAATTATTTAGTAAAGAAAATTACAAACATAGTTATCCGCATTGCTGGCGATGTGATACTCCTCTTTTAAATTACGCGACGAGTTCCTGGTTTGTGAAAGTGACGGAAATTAAGGATAAAATGGTAAAAAATAATAAGGAAATAAATTGGACTCCTGAATATATTAAAGAGGGGAGATTTGGGAAATGGCTTGAGGACGCGCGGGATTGGGCGGTTTCGCGAAGCAGGTATTGGGGAGCGCCGTTGCCAATTTGGAGATGTGAGGAGTGTAAAAATATAGAAGTGATAAATTCCATTGATGATTTAAGAGAAAAAACTGATCAGAAAATAACGAAACTTATTTTATTACGGCATGGCGAGAGCGAAAACAATGTAAAAGATATTAAAGCGGGACAGCTTGAGGGTTATCCTTTGACTAAAAAAGGAATAAAGCAAGTAGAAGATGCGGTAGAAATATTAAAGAAAGAAAAAATCGATGTTGTTATTTCGTCTCCGATACTTAGAACTAAACAAACAGCTAAGATTGTAAATAATATTTTAAAGGTGGATTATATTGAAGATGAAAGAATTAAAGAATATGATTTTGGATCGTGGAACGGGCACAGCAGTGATGATTTGTTTTGTAAAGAAAATAAA
>JAGLIN010000023.1 GCA_023142975.1 Candidatus Parcubacteria bacterium | reverse complement strand
TAAGTTTCAAAAATCAATCTGACAACTTCAGAATCTTTTTTGTTGATCAACAATTTCTTGTCTTTTCTTTTGTATCCAAAAGGAGCATAACCGCCGTTATACAATCCCTTTTTCGCTCGTTCCAGCATTTTGTCTCTTGTCCTTTCAGAAGTTAGCTCTCTTTCAAATTGAGCAAAGGTGAGCATAATGTTGCGAAGCAATCTACCCGAAGGCGTCCCCGTATCAAATCTTTCCGTAATGGAAATAAAATCAACATCATATCGCTCAAAAAATTCTACAAGCTGATAAAAATCTTTAGGGGAGCGGGTAAGCCGATCTATTTTGTAAGACAGGATAATATCAATTTTCTTCTGCTTTATATCTTCAAACAATTTCTGCAAAGCGGGGCGGTTGGTATTGGCTCCCGTATAGCCGGCATCGGTATAAATTTTAAAAACCTGCCAGTTGTTCTGGCTTGTGATAAAAGATTTGATCTTTTCTTCTTGAGATTCACAAGAGGAAAATTCTTTTTCCGCCTGAATATCCGTTGACACTCTTGTATAAACGGCGCAGTTTTTAAATTGCCCTTTATTCATATTTCCGCTATAATTTTATTATAATACGAGTCAATTATGTATCTATAACCTAATACATTGTATTAAAGTATAAACATTATGTCAAGCGAAATTACTAATTTGAAAAACATTAAAGAGCTTAGGAATAAAAAGGGCTGGTCTCAAGAAAAACTATCCAGAGAAGCCGATATTTCTTATCAAACGCTTATTAAAATTGAGAGGGGCGGAATCAAAAACCCAAAGATTGAAACTATGATTAAATTGGCGAAGGCGCTGGGTGTTTCTATTGATGAGCTGGTGACGAATTAATTGCTTTCAATAAATTATAGACGGAGCTGGCAAAACTGTCGTTTGAGGTTATAAAATGATTTATATGATAGACATAATTTATATACTTGCATTAAACTAACAGAAAAAACAATTAAAAATGATTATTATGGCAAACTCTAAAGAGGCAAAGGCGCGGATAAAAATAAACAGATTACTTGAAGAAGCGGGTTGGCAATTTTTTGATGACGAGAAAAAACAAGCAAATATTTCCCTTGAGCCAAATGTAAAAATCACACAAAAAGACATTGACGCTTTTGGCGAAAATTTTGAGACAACTAAAAACGGATTTATTGATTTTTTATTGTTGGATGAAAAAGGTTTTCCTCTTGTTATTTTAGAAGCAAAAAAAGAAGACAAAGACCCTCTTGATGGAAAAGAACAAGCGCGCCGATATGCCAAAAATGAAAATGCCCGTTTTGTTATTCTTTCAAATGGAAATTTGCATTATTTTTGGGATTTAGAACGGGGCGATCCTGAAATTATTACAGAATTTCCAACACAAGAATCATTAACACACAGACTTGATTTTAAACCTGATAACAAGCGACTTGCAGACGAAGAAGTAAATGAGGACTATATCGCGCTTTCTCAAAATCCAAATTTTAAAGATGATCCTAATTATCAAAACAAAGAAACACAAGAAAAATATTTATGGGATGAAGGCTTGCGAATCTTGCGACCTTATCAGCTCAAATCAATTCACGCCTTGCAAAATTCAGCCGAAGCTGGAAATGATCGTTTTCTTTTTGAAATGGCAACAGGAACAGGCAAAACTCTTATTTCTGCCGCTATTATTAAATTATTTCTTAGAACAGGAAACGCTAAAAGAATATTGTTTTTAGTTGATCGTTTAGAACTGGAAGACCAGGCGCAGAAAAATTTTGTGCAATATTTAAGTAATGATTTTCAATCAGTTATTTACAAACAAAATAGAGATGATTGGAAAAAGGCGGAAATTGTTGTTTCTACTATTCAAAGTCTTTCATCGCAAGACAAATACAAGAAACTATTTTCGCCGACGGATTTTGATTTAGTTATTTCCGACGAATCACATCGTTCAATCGGTGGTAATTCTCGCGCTGTTTTTGAATATTTTATCGGTTACAAGCTCGGACTCACTGCCACGCCAAAAGATTATCTCAAAAATGTTGATCCGCAGAAACTATCTGCTCAAGATCCGCGAGCATGGGAACGACGGCAACTTTTAGATACATATACAACTTTTGGCTGTCAAAACGGTGAGCCGACTTTTAGATATAGTTTATTGGACGGCGTACAAGAGGGATATCTAATTAACCCTATTGTTTCGGATGCGCGTACGGACATCACAGCAGAATTGCTTTCTGAAAAAGGTTATGCCGTTATGGTGGAAAATGAGGATGGCGAAGAAAATGAGGAAATATTTTTCCAGAGAGATTTTGAAAAAAAATTCTTTTCCGAAAAGACCAATCGCGTTTTTTGTCAAACCTTTTTAGAAAATGCCTTAAAAGATCCGATTAGCGGAGAGATTGGCAAAGGTATTATTTTTTGCGTAAGCCAAAAACACGCTTCAAAAGTTACGCAAGTGCTTAACAAAATGGCGAGCCAACTTTGGCCTAACAAATACAATTCAGATTTTGCTATTCAAATTACTTCTAATATTTCCGACGCGCAACAGTTCACTATCAATTTTTCAAATAATAATCTTAGCGGACATACAAAATTTTTAGAAAATTATAAATCAAGCAAGACCAGAATTTGCGTAACGGTTGGAATGATGACAACTGGCTACGATTGCCAAGATGTTTTAAATCTTGCGTTAATGCGTCCTATTTTTTCACCGACTGATTTTATCCAAATTAAAGGGCGAGGAACAAGAAGATTTGTTTTTGAATATACTGATGAATATGGCGAAAAACACAAGCATGAAAAAGGCAACTTCAAATTTTTTGATTTTTTCGCTAACTGTGAATATTTTGAAGAAAAATTTGATTATGATGAAATTTTGAAATTGCCAATCAAACCAAAAGGAACCGGAGGGGAGGGACCTGTTGGGGTTGATATTGATGAAATAGAAGTTTTTGATCCCGACAAAATAAAAAAACTAATTGAAAAAGCTGTTGGCATTGAGGGCATGAAAGTTGACAGAAAACTTTTTGAAAAAGCCCGTGAAGAACTGCAACAAGACAAGCAAGTGAAGTCTGCTGTTGAGCGGGAGCAGTGGGACAAAGCAATAAAAATAATGCGTGAGAAATATGAGGATCAACCAAAATTATTTTTAAATCTTGAAAAAATCCGAAAGAGTGAAAGCCTTGATCGCCGTCTTTCTTGGCGAGAGTTTTTGGAAAGAGTTTTTGGTCTTATTGATAAATTTAAAGATAAAGATGAACTTTTGGAAGAAGAATGTGAAAAATTTATTTCTATTCACAAGCCCGAAAGCAAATATGTGCCGTATATTAAAAACTATCTTAAGGCGTATGTTACAGACGAAAAATTTAGAGATATTATTAATAATAAACATTTTGCGGAACTTAATGTTTATGCGGGGTTTACAATGTCAGAATTTAAAGAATTAAACGGCTGGCGGGAAACTGTGCCTGAATATGTGAAAGATTATGTCCCTGTTAATCAATTTATGAAATAATATTATGATTTCAAATTTAGAAAAATATAAAAAAGATTTAAAACAACTAATTAAAAACGGCAATGCTTTGCTCGTTGATTTAACAAAAAATAAGGATAAGGCAAGCGTTTTTAACTCTAGTTATCAACGGTGGTATTCAGAGGCACAGGAAGTTATGAGACAAATTCTGTCGAATAGGTCTGACGAATTTAATCAGCTTTATTGCGAAGAGAAGAGAAAAAATATTGATAGTGCAACTTATACAATAAAAGATTGGCTTCTCGGTATACGTGCTTCTATGAATGAATTTACTGGAGAGAAGCGATTTGAGGATTTTGGTGCTGCTACTATGAGATTTCAAAGTCAGTTGTCAATATTAAAATCTGCAGAAGCACGATTTGAAAGCTCTCTTTTCGATATTAAACAATTAGTGCAGGCAGATTTGTTTGATTCAGAATTAGATATCGCCAAAGAATTAAACAAAAAAGGATTTGCCAGAGGTGCTGGTGCTGTCGCAGGTGTTGTTCTTGAAAGCCATCTTTTACAAGTGTGTGAGAATCACAGAATAACGATTAGAAAAAAGAATCCAGGAATTAACGATCTGAGTCAACTATTAAAAGATAATGATGTGATAGATATTCCAGAATGGAGAAAAATTCAGCATTTGGCAGATTTAAGGAATCTCTGTGATCATAAAAAGAAGATAGAGCCAAAGAAAGAAGATATTGATGAATTGATTGATGGTGTTTCAAAAATTATAAAAACTTTATTTTAATTATGCTTGATCAAACTACAAAAAGAAAAATTGACTCGGCAAGAAATATTCTTGTTGGGAAAGTGCCTGATCCAAAAGCGCAGGTGGAGCAAATCACAACTGCTCTTGTTTATAAATTTATGGACGATATGGATAAAGAGTCGGAGGAACTTGGCGGAAAGGCAAGGTTTTTCACAGATGGTTTTGGTCAATATTCATGGACGAAAATTTTGGACAACAAACTTTCAGGGCAGGAACGGCTTGATCTCTATGTTCAAGCAATCACGAATATGTCAAAAAATCCGCATATTCCGCAACTTTTCCGTGATATTTTTAAAGGCGCATTTTTGCCATTTCGTGATCCGCGAACGCTCACTTTATTTTTGAAAGAGATAAACGAATTTAATTACGACCACAGCGAAGATTTAGGAAATGCTTTTGAATATCTTCTTTCAATTCTCGGTAGTCAAGGCGATGCGGGGCAATTCCGCACACCACGGCATATCATTGATTTTATTGCGGAAGTTGTTGACCCAAAGAAAAACGAGACTATTCTTGACCCTGCTTGCGGAACGGCTGGCTTTTTGATTTCCGCATACAAACATATTTTAAAAGCTCATGATGGGCTGGACAATAAAACAGGAAAGCCGACAAACAAAGAGAAAAATCTTACGCCGGATGAAAAAACAAAGTTGATGAATAATATTGTTGGTTATGACATTTCTCCTGATATGGTGAAGTTGTCTTTGGTTAATATGTATTTGCACGGCTTTCAAAATCCGCAAATTCACGAGTATGATTCTTTGACGAGTGAGAAGCGCTGGGATGAAGTTTTTGATGTCATAATGGCAAATCCTCCTTTTATGACGCCGAAAGGTGGGATTGTTCCGCACAAAAAGTTTTCTATCCAAGCCAATCGCGCCGAAGTGCTTTTTGTAGATTATATTATGGAACATCTCACCATTAAAGGACGGGCGGGAATTATCGTGCCGGAAGGAATTATTTTTAAAGGCGATAAAGCATACAAAGCGCTTCGTAAAAAATTGGTTGAGGACGGACTTTTTGCAGTAGTGAGTTTGCCTGCTGGAGTTTTTAATCCATATGCTGGTGTAAAAACTTCCATTTTATTTTTTGATAACAGCGTAGCAAAACAATCTGATGAAATTTTGTTTGTTAAAGTACAGAATGATGGTTTTGATCTTGGTGCACAAAGACGACCACGACCAGATCTGCCGAATGATTTATTTGATAAAGGTGGCGCACTTGATGTTCTCAAGGCACAAAGTATTGCTATACAAACTGGAAATAAAAACACCTTAGTAGATGATAAGAGCCTTTTTGCTTGGGTGGTTAAAAAGCAAGAAATTGCCAATAATGATTACGATTTGACATCAGCCAGATATGGAAAATTTAAATTCTTAGAAAGAGATAAAGGGAATTATCCAATGATTACGTTGCGAGAAGTTATACAAACAATAACCCCACCTAAAAAGATACAAAAAAGTAATTATAAAGAAAAAGGTCAGTTTTCAATTATTGACCAGTCACAAAATAAAATTGCAGGATGGACGGATGATGAAAGTGCTTTAGTAAAAGAAAATTGTCCGTTAGTGATTTTTGGTGATCATACTTGTATTGTTAAGTATGTTGAAATTCCATTTGCACAAGGAGCTGATGGAATTAAAATTTTGAAAACAAATGAAAAATTATCACCAAAGTTTCTTTATTATCTACTTAAATATAAACCGATTAAATCAGATGGCTACAAAAGACATTTTACAAAATTAAAATCAACTCGTGTACCACTTCCACCGCTTGAAGTCCAAAAAGAAATTGTGGAGCAGATTGAAGTCAAACAGAACGCGATTAATCATGCCAAAGAAATTATCAAAAATCTTGAGAGAGAGAGACGATATTTTGGTCAAGAGCTTAGAAAATTAAAAGATGTTGAAATGGTGGAATTGAGAGAGGTTTGTGAATTTAATCCAAAAAAATCAGAAATAAAAGATCTACCGAAAGAACAATTGGTTTCATTTATTCCAATGACAGACCTTAATGAAAATCAGATAAATTTTAGAACAAAACAAGAGAAAAAAATTAAAGATGTTTATTCTGGTTACACATATTTTGCTGAAAATGATGTTTTGCTTGCTCGTGTTACGCCTTGTTTTGAAAATGGAAAAGCAGGAATTGCAAAGAACTTAACAAATAAAATAGGATTTGGCTCAAGTGAGTATTTTGTTTACAGGGCGGATAAAGATAAAATTTTATCCGAATTTATCTACTATTTTATTGCAAGTTATGACTTTATTGAGAATGGAAAAAATAGCATGAGTGGAACTGGTGGACTGCAAAGACTTACAAAAGATTATGCAACAAAATATAAAATTCCTCTCCCATCTCTCAAGATCCAAAGACAACTCGTCGCTGAAGCGGAAAAGGAAGAAGAAATTATTACTACCAATAAAAAGCTGATTGAAATTATGGAGCGGAAAATTGAGAAAGTTATTAGTGAAATTTAATTTTTACAAATATGTCTGATAAGAAATACAATTTACTCGTTCATGTTTTGGATAAAATTGCTGCGGGTGCGCCGGAAAATTTGAGTATTTACCATCCAGAAGAAGACGATACAGATGCAGAAATACATAAAAGATCACGGTCTTTTATTCATCTCTTCTTGAAAGTTCGTTTTGGAATTCTTGATTTTAATCAAGCAGAATTGCAAATCACAGATGGAACAAATGATGGTGGGTTAGACGCTTATCATATTGATGAAGAGGATAAAAAGATATATTTGATTCAATCAAAGTTTTCAAATACTCCTGAAAATTTCGATAATAATCCGGTTAATGGTTATGAGCTTTTTAGAATGGAGTTGGATAGAATTGTAAATGGTGAATCAGTGGGCAATAATGGTAATAATTACAATGGTAAAATAAGTGATTTTCAAACTAAGATTCGGAATATACCTGATATTGGAAGGTATCAATATATTCTGCTATATCTTGGTAATATAAGTCGCAGACTGGACTTAAACCAACTTCTGCAAGTGTCTGGGGATGTTTGTACTATAGGAGAAATAATAAATGGAGAAACTTTTTATCAAGATGTATTGATGTCATATTTGCAACATGATTTTTTTAATCAGAAGGACTTTATCTTAAAAATACAGGTACATAGAAATCAATCAAATCGTATTACTTATGGGGTTGACCTAGGAAATAGTGTTCGTGCTGGTGTTGAGTTGGCTTTTGTGCCAACAAAAGAAATTGCAAAAATGATGTCGCAATATAGAAATTCATTACTTCGTTATAACCCTCGTTGTTATGTTGGACTTACACGAGGCGGTGTAAATCAAGCAATTCAAGAATCAATGAAAGATACTGAACTAAATGAATTTTCATTACTTAATAATGGCATCACGATTATATGTAATGACTTTTCATATTCCGACAGAAATGCAGAGCCAGGAGTGGCGACACTACTAGTTACAAACCCGCAAATTGTAAATGGTGGGCAAACCGCTTTCACTCTTGCTCACTTGTTGGAAAATTCCGATGATGAGAATCATTTCGAAAATAAAGAGGTATTAGTAAAATTCATTACTTTGTCAGACGGTGAAAACATGTCAGAGGTAATTGAAAAAATTTCAAAAGCAACAAATAATCAAACGCCTGTAAGTATGGCGGACAGAAGATCTAATGATAAGGAATTAGTTCAATTACAAAATTATTTATTTAACACTCGTGGTTTACTGTTAGAACGAAAGAGAGGGCAATTTTACGATGCTGTACAAAATGGTTTAGTTGATAAAAATAGTATTATTTCTAGCGAATTATTAATGCGATTACTTTTGGTTTATAGAGGAGATGTTGCTCGGGCACGTAGTAGTGGTACCGATACTATGTTTAGGAATTATAGTCTTGATGATGTTGACTATAATCTATTATATTTATTAATAAAAATATATAGAAAAATAGAACAGGAGGAAGACCGAACAAGAGGAGCATCACAGCAAAATCGTTATAGGATGGATGAATGGGGAAACGGTTTGAGATATGGAAAATATGCTATTACATATTTTGTGTGGAAATTGATAACTAACGAAGATGATCAAATTGATGAGAAGATAAATATTGCAAGAGAAAAATGGAATGATTTTGAGACAACAATTTCTAATGATTCACGAAATGAAGATTATAATGTGGAAGGCTTTGATTTTGCTAATTATTACAAAGGACGAACAGTGAATGATCAACTAACTGAATATCTTGAACAACTGTAATAAATTAAAATAATAAAAATCCCCGCCGCCGCGTTCGCTTTGCGAGCGTGGAAATGAAAAAGAAAAAAGGAATTGAAAGAAATCTTTTGGCAAAAAAATTCATTAAAAAAATAACCTATTCCAAAGAAAACATCAAAATAGCCCTTTATTATCCCGAAAATCTAAAAGGTTCTAAAAATGAAAAAACCTCCGCCTTGCTTTCGCAAGGCGGAGCGGAAAAATCAG
Source organism: Candidatus Parcubacteria bacterium (assembly GCA_023142975.1). Taxonomy (GTDB): domain Bacteria; phylum Patescibacteriota; class Minisyncoccia; order JAHIHE01; family JAGLIN01; genus JAGLIN01. The sequence continues at coordinate 183 of JAGLIN010000023.1, read as the reverse complement.
AAAACGAAGAAAAAAATTATGTTTTAGACAGCGAAAATAAGTTCGTATCTAAAATGATGGCTCCTGAATTTGAGCACTTGCGAACTTTCTCTATAATTCTGCCGAATCTTATACATCAATCAAGGACATCTCTGCCGAAAGGCAGAAAAGAAATTTAAAAGATTAAATTTCGCACTGAAACAC
>JAGLIN010000022.1 GCA_023142975.1 Candidatus Parcubacteria bacterium | reverse complement strand
ATTATCATCTGACCAGGCGTTGAAATTGAAATCAGCGACATTAGATTCATACCAGTTGGCGTCGGCGCCGATGCCTTCAAATAAATTAGGTCCTGTGCTTTCACCTAAACCGTAATCCCCGATAAGGTTTCTATTGAGATATACGCTGATAGGAATTTGCCAATCGCTTTCAGAATAAATTGCATATCTTTTTGGCTGGATAATTATATTATCATTAATATATACATCTTCAGCAAATTTTTGTACTCTAATCCCATGCCCATAATCTGGATCATCCCCAATACCACAACCAAGAATTAGATTGTCATAGGCTAAATGTCCCTTCCCGCTTATTCGTATACCCTCGCCCCATGTTTTTTCTATTCGGTTATTATAAATCTCGACATAATGATCATTATAGTGCATTTGCGTCCCAATTCCATGAAAAGCGAATGGTGGCAAAGTCCCTTGATTCAGTCCCGTTGATTGTCCTCCGGACGACCCTTGAATTATATTATTATAAATGTAATTATCAGGACCATTTACACCCTTATATGTGATTCCATAAGCCCCCATATCTTCAAGTATGTTGTCATGAATAGAAAAGGTACCAAGATAAGGATCGTTATTTTCGGGAAGGTGTGGATCATTAAGCCCAAGGTACATCCCTGCATATTGAGTATCATGGATATAGTTGTGATGAATTTCAAAGGTGCTGAAAGTCCACGCAGTTGTTAAACTGGTATCTCCGACATGTATGCCCGACCCTGTAACTGCTGGATCAGAAGTTATTTCTAAATAACCGAGTTTAATGTGGTCAGATTCCCTATATACCCACACTGAGTGAGGGCGTGAAGGACTCCCGTCAGCTATAACTTTAATCCCATAATCATAACTGCTATTGTTATTACCTCGCAAATCAACATACTTACACTTCTCCAAACTCAATATCCCAAAACCGAGTACGGCATTACTGGTAATTTCAACTTTTGATGCCGCTCCGCCTTCGTTTATGATTGGGATATACGAACCATTACCATCAAAATCCTTAAACTGCAAATTCCCTCTCGCCCCGCCTTTGATTATGATTGTATCGCCAGAAGTGCATTTCCCATCACAAAATATGTCGCCGTCAACAACTGGTGTTGTTGTGGAAACATAATAATTAGCCGCCTCACTTACCCCCGCCAAACCAAATAAAAAGAAACCCGAGATAAAAAAAGCGAGGAGTAGTTTTGTTTTTAGAGTTTTCATTGTTTTTGGTTAATTTTTATTTTAATTTTTAATTTAAAAATCTTAACTCTAGGGGCTAACTTGTTGGCACTCAAAGATTCGCCTTGCATACGAACTGCATCCTATGTTGAATTTATAACCTTTAAATTTTCAATTGTAATATAATCATTTCTGTAGCTATGAATTAATCCTGCATACTCCATAGTAGGAGCAATATTATTACCATCATCACAGGTTTGTTCCCACTTACCCCAATAGTGCCAGATCCGTGGTAAGCGCCGATAGCTATTCTATTACTGGCATTACCGCCCCAGTCAATCCTGAGTTGCTTGCCAGTCCAGGTCCCTCCGCATTTGAAAAACACATTGTCTCAAAAATGAGTTAAGACAAGGAAATTCTAAATAAGTTAAGCTGTGTCCCCGGCAGGAATCGAACCCACATCAAGAGCTTAGAAGGCTCCCGTTCTATCCGTTGAACTACGGGGACAGAAAACATTTTAATCTCATCGTATTAATATAATGACACACAGAAAACAGAAAAGCAAGAACTACTTTCAAAATAATTTTTCTAAATTCTTACAACCCGGAAGAATCAACGCTACTGCTCTCGCTACTTTCATCATCATCTAAATTTTCACTGTCATCTAAATCTTCTTTATCAATACTCTCATCTTCATTTTTATCATCATTTTCATTTTCATATTTAATTTCATAGTCAAATCCGCTGAACGACTCAACACTGCCAAACTCAAAAGGATTTTTATGTTCTTTTTTAATTCCTATTTCAATTCTTCTTTTATCCTCATCTATGTTTTTTAAAATCCTGCTAAGACTTACATTAGTTATTTTTCCGTCTGTAATTATAAAACTATTGTCTTCCACATAATCAATATATTTTATATTTAGAAAAGTATATTTATATATAGTATCAAATGTAAAAATTAATAACGCTCCGAATAATAGCATAAAAAGCAATCTTTTAAAATAGATCATTTTAAATAAGATTCTTTTAATATCCTTCTTGTCAAGATTTATTTTCGGTATTATTTTTTTCATTTTGAATAATTTATAACTTACGCGTTTTTTATTTTAGATCTTTATTTTTTATATAAACTTTTAAATTTGCGTTTAAAACGATTTCACTAGAATCAGCTTTATATAAATCAACAGGGTCATTTTTACTTTCGCTGCTATAATACATTCTGATATTTTCTATTTTGTTAAGATATTTCAAATTTTCCAAATACACCAAAAAATGCATTACATTATCAAAATCTCCCGCCGCTTTTACGCTATAGCCGACAAAAGATAAATTGTCGCCCAAAGATCCCCCGTCTTTATTTGAAACGCTCACATTTAAATCAACTCCGTTTTTTTCAGCAACACTTTCAATTTCAATAATAAAATCTATTATATCTGGATAATTGACTATTAAATCAGAAACTTTATTCGTTTCTTTTTGAATATATTCATATCCCGTTCTAATACTATTTATTTGATCACTTTGTTTGTTTAACCTTTCAATTTTTTGTTTTTTATTAATTATCTCTAAACTTAAACCTTTCACTGCCTCTACCAGATAAAAATTTCCAACATAAAATATAGCGATCACTACAGAAGAAAAGATAGCTATATTGAGATATGTTTTTTGTTTGATTTTGTTCATGGCAAATCTGTTATTCGCGGATTTAAATTAATCTCACCTTCAAATTCCTTAACAATAAATTAACCCATATCAACTGTCATACTGTATTTAAAATCATTATTCTTATTGTCATAATTTGATAAATCAATAATTAAATCAACAAAAATTTCGGAATTTCTGAGACTATTTTCAAATTTTAAAAGATCTTCTCTGTTCTCAGTCGTTCCAATTATGTTAAAATCAAATTTACCAGCGTTATCCGCGTCATTTGTTTTTTCATCATTCCTTTTTGATCTACTCACAATTTTATTTACTTTCGGCTTAACATCAATACTGCTTATCCTTACTCCCGTAAAAACAATCTCACTAAACTCTTCCAGAACTTCTGTAAAAGCAGGACGATCCTTCTGCAATTCTAAAGTAATTTTAAATTGTTTGTCGTATTCTTCTATGCTGGTTTTTATTTCCTCAACCTCCTTAGCCTCTGATTGTACTTGTATATTTTCTAACTGTTTATTTAAACCGTTGCTTTCAACATCAAGATATTTGATTGAAGCCAAAAATATAAGCACTAAAATAAGCTGTCCGATAATTAAAATCAGGAAATTAGAAGCTATTAAATGATTTATTTTTTCCCACTTAACATTTAATCTGTCAGAAGGAGAAAGTAAATTAATTTTTATCATAATTAAAACTTACACATTCAAAATAAATTATAAACATTAAAGATTTTAAAAATCCTCCACGCCCCTCAATGCTAATCCCAAAACCGTTACAAACACCATCGAATCATTTCTAGAAATTGGGGGGACTTCTTTTTTGTCAGAAGGAATTATATTTATCCAAGGATTTCCTTTTTCAACTTCTTTTTTTACTCTTAACGACAAGAAAGAACTCATCCCTGGTATTTTCGCTTCGCCCCCGCAAATTATAACTTTGGATATATCCGATTCTAATTTATAATGCTCTTTGTAGAAATTGATTAACTTGCTTATGTATCTTATCATTTCATACAATGATGGTTGGATTGCTCTGTAAACATCTTTGCAATCGTCTTTAAAAATCAATCCGCATTCCTTTATTATTTTTTCTGATTTTTTTTCGCTAATATTCATTCTGCCAGACACCGCCTTAATAATTTCTTCTCCGCAAACAGGAATACTTGCTGTAAATTGAACAGTTGGATTTTTGAATATTATAAAGCTCGTTCTATCTCTTCCTAAATCTATCACAAGTATCGGTCTTGCTGATTGATTTTTATTAATCAAACTTCTTGTTATCGCAATTGATTCAATTTCAGCAGCCATCGGTTTTAATCCGGCATCCTTTAAAACTGACGAATAAGAATCTACTATTTGCTGAGACACGACAGCTACAAGAATTTTCATAGTTCCTTTTTTGTTGTTTTTTTCCGGCAATACCTGCCAATCCATATACGAATCTTCCATATTTATTGGGAATAACTGTTGCGCTTCATATCTAACAGCGTCTTCAATATCTTTTTCTCCAACTCGTTTTATTTCCATAACGCGTATAAATCCTTTTGGTTCAGGTATTGAATAAATAACGGATTTTGATTTTATTTGATTTATTTTTGAATTTAATAATGTTTTTTTAATTAGCTTAACAACCTCTTCTTTTTCTTTTATTTCTCCATTCACTATTAATCCTCTTTGTATATCTTCACGCCCATAAGCATAAATCTGCAATTTGTTATTGTTTTTTTTAATCTGGGCAACCTTAATAGACCGATCGCTAAAATCAATCCCAAAAGAATTTAAATTGCTGTTAAATAGAGACATAAATCATTTTAATTAGGACTTCCTTGCTTTTGTCATCTCGAAATGAGCGAAGTCCTATTCTGAAGGCGACATTAGC
>JAGLIN010000021.1 GCA_023142975.1 Candidatus Parcubacteria bacterium | reverse complement strand
GCTAATGTCGCCTTCAGAATAGGACGAAGCGATTGAGAGATCTAAGAGTTGAGTAAATATAATTATTCTATCTGTATAGTATTGTTTATAGATTTCTCACTCCACTGCGGTTCCGTTTCGAAATGACATAAAGTGAGACCCTAAAAATATTTATATGCCTACTGAATCTCGTTCCAATCCGCTATTAACCATCCAGCGCCTGGACCGCTTGTAAAGCTTGCGTCTGCCAACCCGCTTTCATATTTAACCTTAGCATTCTCTTCTAAGCTTAATTTATAAGCCGTCACTTCTTTAAGATCAGCGCCATTTTTAATATGAGCCGTGCCATTATGAGCATAAAATATAGCCCCGCTTGCATTATTTCTTACTTCAACAGCATAAGAAGGATCAGTTCCAGAGTGGGTAGATAGCATTAGAATATAACTGCCGACAGAATCAGCGCAACCACTTTCAGCTACATTAAGTCCTTGCGAACCACAAATAACAATGCCATTCTCAACAAGAATCTTCCCGCTGGTAGATTCATTTTCAGGATTGTCAGCAATAACTACACCGCTATTTTCTCCATAGTCGCTGTCTAACATTAAAACACTATTATTTTCTAAAGTTATATTCCCCACAACCCACAAAGTCCCTTTTAATGTTATTTTCGCGCTAATGTCTGGATTAAAACCTTTTTCACCTGTGCATATTAATTTTCCGCCATTTATTATCATATCAGATGACGCATCACACAAAGAAGAACTTAAAGTTCCATAAGCAAACGCTTCCGCTTTCCAGTCAGCAATGTTACTGTCAGAAATTGGCAGAGACGCAATAGGAGGATCGGGGCTTCCCGAATAACCCACACCTGGAGTTAGAGGAAGGTTACAATATGAATCTGTAGGATTGTTTAAAAAATCAGAGGAATCCGAATCTATTGTCTGATAATAAGCATCGCCACAAACTTTAGTGTTTGAAATCTCGTGAGCATAAACATCTCCTTCTATTATCAATCCGTCAACCGAAGTTGAAAGCCCTCCAATCCAAGCTTTATAATTATAATCTCCCGCTGCGTCAGTTGTCCAGGATCCACTGCTCCAATCAGAACTATGTTTGGAAACGCTATTAGCGTTCCACTGTCCTCTCCCTATAGAAAAATGCTTTTTATTTTCTGAATTAAGATCAATAATTATCCAATAAGTATTACCGCCCGTTAGATTAACAGGAGAAGAAAAACTAAAATTAGCCCATCCATAAGCCGAACCGATTTTTGAAGATAAAAAAGTATCTTCTGCTATTGCTATAGTTGAAGGAGAGCCCGCGTTGTCTTCAGCAATCTTAATCGTTCCGCTTCCATGAACAGGACTGCTGTTTTTAACATAAAAAGAAACCTGAGATAATATTCCCGTAGAAGTTGGAGTAAAACTCATCGCAATATCAGTTGGCTCTTCGTCCTCCCCAAACATTAAATCGTCATCATGCGTATCCCACACTCCATTAGCATCCAAACTCATTCCTGTAGCGACAGTAAGATCTCCCTCTATTGTTCCGCTTCCAGACACAGGACCATCAGAATATAAATTTCCAGAGATAGAAGAGTTATTACCCATAACCAATCCTCCTTCTCCGACCTGCACTCCATAATGAAAAGATATATCATCTGTAGTTATGATAAGTTCAGTTTTAATTTTTCTTTCATTGCCGAGATAAGAGGAACTTGACTCTACAATAGTTGAATTACCGCTTTCAATTATATTTTGAACTATCGCAGAACCATCTAAATCAAAATTATTTAAAACAGTATAATTGTAATCACTATTTATAATTCTTAAGAGTCCGTCTTCAACTCCCGATTCAGCAGAATAGTAGGATTGCGCTGAAATTACTAAATTTTTATCAATCTGATTTTCATTGACAATAATAATAGTTACTGAGAATGACACAACTAAAACCAAGCTTATTACTAAAAGAAGAGCCATAATAGCCGCAAAACCTTTATTATTTATTTCGTTTTTGCTCATATTTTTTAAACTTAGGACTTCCTCACTTTTATCACTCTAAGCTAAATTTGTCATCCTGAGCTTGTCGAAGGGTGATAAATTTAGCGTGCTTCCCACCCTTCGACAAGCTCAGGGTGACAGAAGTGAAGAAGTCCTTAAATTAAAACGATCTAAGCGCTATGGTACTAACCAAATGAATAGACCGACTTGATGCCGAACTACTTTTCGATCCAATGGTAATATCCATAGTTATTGATTCTCTTAAGCCGTTTTTATAATAAAAAAAACTTAAATCAGAAACTTCTACGCCAGAAGATGTGAGCGCTACTGGATTTGATTCTTCTTTTTCTATAAAAACCGTTCCGTTTTCAAGATAAATATCAACAAAAGTAATATCTTCTGGAGACAGAACGCCGATTTTTGTCGCCAGAGAAAGCTGATCCGCCTCTGCTAAATCATAATCATAATTCGCCATATTACTCGTAGCAAGATAAACATAATCAGCATTTTCCACCTCATATCTTATTCGTTCCATTACGCCATAAGCATTTGAATTAATTTTAACTAGATTAACCGTTTCTCTATTACTATTATAAACAAATAAAATAACACCATAAATAAATACGACTATAATTCCAACCAAAGCAACATAGATAATCATCTCTATTAATGTATAACCAGAGTTATTTTTGTTTTGTTTTATTTTATTGAAAATATTGTTCATGATGTTTACAAACTTATTTTAGGGCTTAAATTCTAAAGCACTGTCTATCTAAAATTAGTTAAATATTCAAATAAACTAATCTGCTCCGTTCCGCTTGTCGTAAGCCATGAAATATTAGAAGTAATTTTTAAGGTATTGTCATCAACCGTCCCGCCGCTTGAAACAATGTCATCATTTCCATCGCGCTGAACTTCTGAAATAGTTATCCATATTGTATACCTTCCTTCGCTTTTTGTCCCCGTCTGCGATATCCATTTTTCGGGACTATCTCCATTAGAATCAAAATAATATGAATCGCTCAAATTCAAACTTGAAATATTTGTCCAGTCTTCGTCGCGAACAGCGCGCGCTTGCTCAAGCGAAGATTTTGCCAAAAATAATGCTTCGGTTGTATTAACATTATTAATGGATATTTTCAAGAAAGAATTTAAACAATTGCTAATACTCAAAAAAATCATCAACCCAACGCTTGCGACCACAATTATTTCAATTAGTCCATAGCCATTTTGTTTAGAATTGTCCATAATGGAATGCCTTATCTAAATAAAATACATTTAAAACTTCTTTGCTTTAATTTATGCCTATTCTGAACTTGTTTTAGAATTCCTTAAAGATGAATTAAAATAAAGAAATCCTGATTTATCTAATATCCGTTGCTCCGACATATATTGAATTTGAAGTTACGCTTATTATTCCGTCAACATTCGTGTATGTGGTAATTTTTTTTGTTCCTTCACCATCAATAAAATATACATTTAGAGTATCGCTTTCTGTTTGATCAAGTATTACACAAAGTACGGTATTGCCCCCGTCTAACCATCCGCGTATTCTCGCTGTTTGAGAAGACCCTATAATTGTCTCCCCGCTCCAATCAAATTCTGTTGCATTTGCGTTAAAATATGCTGTTGCGTCAATATTATTAACAGTAGAAACTTCGTCAATAATTCGCTCAAAACGCAAAATTGTGGAATTTTCAATATTATATACTAAGTCGTAATGAACATGTCTCGCGTTTGTAAAAGGAGAGCCTAAGCTCGTTTGAAATGAAACATAATCAATTTGACCTTCTTTATTAATTACAACCTGCTTTGTTTTAGACGAATCTTTCACGAGTCTAATTCCTATAGTTCCAAAATTATCAGTCGTTCCGGTTAAACGGTTAAACACCAAATCAGGTCCGCCGCCATTAAGACTAATATCGTATATTTCTACGGTGTCTGATAAATTTGCGACTTTATTAGTCGCATCGCCCGCGTCAAAAGTGTCTCCGGCAAAAACAACTACTCTGTCACTTTCAAAATGAACTCCATAATTAGTGTCATTCAAAGCGCCGACTGAATGCGTTTTTGCAAGTTTTATCTTTGCTCCTATTATCTTCCCAGAATTATCCAAATTTACGGTATTGCTGAAAGATCTTGAAGTAACAATCGCAATACCTAATATAATCGCAAAAATAGCAACTGCTACCAAAACTTCAAGAAGCGTAAAACCATTTGAATTTTGAATTTTGAATTTTGAATTTTGAAACATTTTTTTATTTTTGTTTTATTCTTCGTTCCTTTAGTTTGACTTTTCTGTTTGTTTATATTATAACAATATTTTTATTTTTAGACAATTTTAATTTTCTATAAATTTAAAAGTTGAAAGCATTTGATCCAAAACGTTATCTGTATATTCACTCCAATCGCGATTGCAAGTTCCTGGAAATAAACCAATTCTATAAGTTTTTTCATTGTGATTTAAAATATAAAAAGTATTTAATGATCCATAATGCTCAGGAGTTATTTGTCCAGGACCACAGGGACGTTTTTGAGTAATCTTAACCGTCTTTTTGTTAAATAATAAAATATCATCTACTTTTACCGTGCCTTTCCAAATTTTTTCATTCTCAATAATTTCCTCCATGGATTTGTTTTTAAGTACAGATACATTAAAGACTTTTTCATCTAATTTAGAAATATTAAATACAAAATCTACTAAAAATAAATCACTTCTTTCATATTCTTCTCTAATATTCCACTCTTTCGGTTGTTTCACTTCAAACCCAAACTCCTCATTCCGATAAGTCTGCCAGTCGGAAGTGTCAATTTTAATTCCTATATAATTATACTCACATTTCTGATTAACACATTGACAGCCATAATCAGGACTGGGCATCTCGCATTCAATTCCCGTATATTCGCATTCTTCATCTTTTGAGATACATTCACAACCGCATTCTAATTTACAATCACTATCAAATTCGCATGATCTATCACAAGGATCATTTCCCTGTTTGTCATTAAGAAAATCTAAAGCTACATTTTGAGTACAGGTTTCAAGTTCAGTTTTAAATTCGCATTTGTTATCTTCACAAACAACCCCTCCTTCTTTACAACTAAATAAAGTAATACATCCGATATCTTGGCATTTATCTTTCAAAGCATCTTCCCAACTTTTTAAATACTTCCTATTAATTCCAATTTGCTCTCCCCCGTTACTACAACCGCAACAATCTGCCTGTGTTTCCATACAATCAGAATCTTGATTGCAAATTCTCCATTCGTTAAGTGGCTCTTTTGTGACATTTTTATTATTTTGCGTTTTACTATACTCCCAAATAATATACCCTCCTCCAAAAATAATCGTCCCTATCCCCGCGAATAATAAAACCGTCAAAAAAATTTTGACGGTCATAACTGATAAAGTTTCTTTTTTCATTTTTTTGTTTTAAAAATTTAAATTTACTTTATAAACTTTATAAACTTTTAACTTTACAACTTGTCCCTACATATGTCCCATAATCCCATACATCGGCTGGATCATAGAGACAGCAAAAAATCCCACTGCCCCGCCTATTACGAGCATTAGGATTGGTTCAATGATAGACGACATATTAGAAGTAACTTGCTCGATTTCACCTTCATAAAACTCGGCAACTTGTTTTAAGGTTTCTTCCAAAGTTCCCGTTTCTTCGCCAACTTCAATCATATGTATCATAAGCGGCTGATAAAGCTTATCGTGCCTGCCAATAACTTCACTGAGCTCTATACCTTTTTGAACATATTGGCATGCGTCATTTACTGATTCTTTATAATAAGTATTTCCCAATGTATTGGAAATAATTTTTAACGCTTCAACAATTGAGATACCGCTGGCGATCATAGAACTTAAAATTCTGGAAAATCTTGCCATATTAACCTTAGCAATTATTCCTTTTATTGTCGGCAAACGCAATAAGAAATAATCAAAAGCTTTTTTTCCTTTTGGAGTTTTAATGGATTTAAAAAACAAAACAGCTAAAATAACAAATCCCAAAAAAATAAAAATTCCGTAGTTTTGCAAAGCGTCGCTAATGAATACAATTATTTGAGTTGAGAGCGGAAGTTCCACTTCCATTTCTACAAAAATGCTTAGAAGCGAAGGAACAACAAACATCATCATTAGAATTCCGATAGCAACCATGGCAAAAATTATTACCGCTGGATACATCATAGCTCCTTTTATTCTGGAAGTCAGTTCGTGCTCTTTTTTTAATTGTGTGTAAAGAATGTCTAACACTTCTTCCAAATTTCCCCCTGTCTCTCCAACTCTTATCATACTAACAAATAAATTGTCAAAAACTTTTGGATACTTTGACAGACTATCCGACAAAGAGCTTCCTCTCTGAATGTCTTCCTGAATTAATTGTAAGATTTCTACAAAATACGCATTACTTGTTTGTTCAGATAAAACCGAAATTGACCTAGAAAAAGGTAAACCGGCTTTTAACATAACTCCTAAATGCCGCGTAAAAAGCATCTTATCTACAACGCTTACTCTCTTTAAAATTTTTGATATTTCTAATGCTGATTTTTTATCTTTTTCTTCTTTGGAAAAAATAACGGACAACCCCAAATTTGTAAGTTTATTTTTCAACTCATCTTTATTTTTAGCGTCAAATTTTCCGCTCTTAACATTTCCGTCCAAATCTTTTGCTTTGTATGAAAATAGCATATTTGGAATTATGAATTATGAATCAAGAATTATGGCTTTTTGATTTTTTAATCAATCCATTTATAATTTTATGAACCTTTACGGTTTGCTCAGCTATTTCTTGAAATTTTTCTTTTGTTGTATAGCCAATATCTCTATCAACTAAAAGCTGGCTCTGCAGCTCAGTTACTGATCCTTGCGATATTGAATAAAATTGCACCTTTTCTTTGTATGATTGTCTGCTAAATCCCTCCGCTATATTTGAAGTTATTGAAACCGCACATCTCCTCATTTGAGAGACTAGAGCAAAGAGCTCTTCTTTAGGAAATGTCTTTGTTACGCCATAAACCATCAAGACTAACTTATGTCCTTCCTTCCACGCATTTAAATCTGTAAATGATTTAATTTTTCCTAATTCCTTATTCATAATTCCTGATTCATCGTATTATTTCTTCGTCACTCTCATAACCTCTTCTATTGTTGTAACTCCTTGAGCCGCTTTAACAAGTCCGTCTTCTATCATAGTTGTCATTCCTTCTTCTACTCCCCCCGCTTCTATTTCCGCGCTAGTTGCTCCGCTATTTATTAATTTTGCTATTTTATCGCTTATTTCTAAAACTTCAAAAATACCGACTCTTCCCTTGTATCCTTCTTTTCTGCATTTATCACAACCCTTGCCTTTAAAAAATTTGAGATCAAGCCACATTTCTTCGTTGTTTTTGTATTCTTTCTTTACTATTTTTTCTTTCCTAAATATATCCGCGATTAAATTGACATCAAGATTTTGTGAGATGCTATTATAAGTGTCTTTATCTAAAGTATGCTCTTTTTTACATTCAGGACAAATTTTGCGAACCAATCTTTGAGATACTATTACATTTGCGGTGGAAGCAATCAAAAAAGGCTCTATTCCCATATCGGTAATTCTTGGCAATGTTCCAGCCGCACTGTTTGTATGCAAAGTAGAGAGAACCAGATGCCCAGTTAAAGCTGCGTGAACCGCCAATTCGGCGGTTTCACCGTCTCTAATTTCACCAACCATAATAATGTCAGGATCTTGACGCAAAAGAGATCTAAGCCCAGAGGCAAAGGTAAAATTTATTTTAGTATTAATCTGCGACTGATTAACCCTCGGCATTCTGTATTCAACTGGATCTTCCAAAGTGCTTATATTGACTCCTGAAGTATTTAGCATTCCCAAAATAGTATAAAGCGTAGTTGTTTTTCCAGATCCAGTCGGACCAACAACAAGAATCATTCCGTTTGGTTTCTTAATTTCATTCTGAATAATTTTTAAATCTCTTCCGCGAAATCCAATTTGTTTCAAAGTTAAAGTGCCGGACGATTCATTAAGAAGACGCATTACAATTTTTTCACCGTCAAAAACAGGAATAATAGAAACACGAAAAGCAATTTTATAGTCAGAGGTTTCAACTTTAAACCTGCCATCTTGAGGTAAACGATGTTCGTCTATTTTAAGATTAGAAAGAATTTTTATTCTGGCAACAATTCCAGATAAAACAATTCTGGGAAGCGTCATGGCATCATGCAAAACACCGTCTATCCTATACCTAATAACAACATCTTTTTCTTCTGGTTCAATATGTATATCGCTAGCGCTCCTTAAAATCGCGTGTTTAAGAAAAGTATCCACAATTTTTACGACTGGCAAATCTTCCGCCGCTTTTTTTAAATCAACGCCCTCTTTTTCCTCGCTGTCTTTTCCAGATTTTATAACCAGCTTTTCATCAATTTCTCCTTCTTCTTCAACGCCGCCAACCTCTTTAACAATATCGCCAAATTCCGCTTTTAGACTTTTCTGAAAAAACTGCAGCGCTTTTTTTATACTATTTTTATCAGTAAAACATGGAATAATTTTCAAGCCAGTTTTTTTGCCAATAAAATCCAAAAATTGAAGGTCGTTCGGATCTAACATAGCAACCTTCAATTGATTTCCCTGCTTATCAAAAGCTACCGCGCTATATTGTTTAGCTATCGGTTCTGGGATAATTTTCAAAACATCTGGATTAATTTCACTGTCCTTAAGGTCAATAAACGGTATTCCCAAAATATAAGCTTTTAACTTATTCAGCTCTTCCTGGGAAATCAATTTTTTTTTCAAAATTATTTCTTCTAATCTTTTGTCATTTTCTTGAGCCTCTTTTAATGAATCGTTTATGTCTTTTTTTGCGATAAGTCCGAAATCAAGCAGAAATAATTTTAACTGTTGGTCTTCAACTTGCATAGTTTATTATGCTAACATTTTAATATTTATGGGACTTCCTCATCTTAACTCATCTTTAATAAATCTGTCATTCTGAACTTGTTTCAAAATGACAGGAATTAAAATAAGGAAGTTCTAATTTTAATATTTCTTGAATTACAATAGCATTAAACCAAAAACGCCAATATTAACTTTAGAGCCTGCTTAAAAATTCCAAGATACACGGAATTTGTTTTTTAGTATTTCGAAAAAACAAGTTTAGGCAGGTAAGACTTCATAAAAAGCTAAAACCTAAGTTCCACTTTTTAAACAGACTCTAAAAAAAACAGGCGGAAAAAGATTTTGTTAATATGTCAATATATTTAGGTGTTTAAAATCTTTTCTATTTTCTTTAAAACATCTTCTATATGAAAATCCGCTTTAACTAAATAGGTAGTCGCGCCCAAATCTAACGCTTTTTGTATGTCACTTATATCACTGAGATTAGTTAAGATAATAACTGGAATTTGAGAAATTTTATCATCTTTTTTTATTCTTTTTAAAACTTCAAATCCATCCATTTTCGGCAGAATTATATCAAGAAGAATTAAATCTGGAATTTCTTCCTGAGCGAGTTCTAACCCCCTTGATCCATCTAATGAAGATATAACCTCATAACCCTCATTAGACAAAACTTCATTAAGAGCTTTTTGCAAAGTAGCTTCATCTTCTATGACAAGTATTTTTTTATTTTTACTTGAATCCATATTATTTTTTTAATAATTAAAATATATTCAAATGAAATGATTATTTTAAAACTTCTTTGTTTTAAGTTCAGAATGGCGGGCGGGATAATTCACTCCTGCCAAATTTGTCATTGACAAAAATTAAGGAAAACTTGTTAGAAGTGAACTACTCTGAAATAAGGGGTTTTTAGAGACGACAGAAAATAAGAAAGCCCTAAGTCTAATTCTTAGCCAATGGCAAAGTAAACCAGAAATTGCTTCCTTTCTTTTTCTCAGACTTAAAACCGATTTTACCTCCCGAACTTTCAATCGCAGCCTTGGCTATATAAAGACCCAATCCTGTTCCAATGGTTTGTTTTTTTGCTACGCCAGTTCCTCTAAAAAATTTATCAAAGATTCTTGCTTGATCTGCTTTAGAAATTCCTAATCCATTGTCACTCACGGAACAATAAATATTTTCATTTCTATTCTCTAAAAAAACTTTAACAACGCCTTTCTCGGGATTAGTATATTTTATCGCATTATCAATAAAGTTTTGAACGACCATTTTAATTCTTATTGGATCCGTTTTAACTTTGCCCGTCTCCCTGTTAATATCAACAATGAGCTCAACATTATTCGCTTTAGCAAAAGATTTTAATTCTTTTACAACAATCTCAATAATTTCTTTCAGATCAATATCTTGAAAATTAATTTCCATTTTCCCAGATTCAATTTTAGAAACATCCAAAAGATCATTAACTAACCTTATCATCCTTGATGTGTTTTCTTGAATATCTTTTACATATCCGTTCTGCTTTAAATTCAATTCTCCGATTTTATCGCTTATTAAAACATCCGACGACCAACGCATTCCTGTGAGAGGCGCCTTAAGCTGATGTGATACAATTGAAACAAACTCGGACTTAATTTTATTTGCCATCATAATTTGTTCAACTCCTTTAATAATTGATGATCCAACAATAAAAATCAACAGACTCACAACACTTACGCTCGCTACAATCAGTTCCGGGCTATTATATTTACTAACCACTACATATATCCCAATCATTGAAGATATATTTATAAATCCCATCGCTACAAATAAAAAACTTGGGCATTGCCAAAGACTTAAGTTGTTTTCCTTACATTCCCCAAAGCCAAAATTTATTTTGCGAAAAAAATCTTTTAGCATTTTATTTTCTTATTTGTAATATTTTTATTATATCGTGGTATTATTTTAAATTCAACCAAATAAAT
>JAGLIN010000020.1 GCA_023142975.1 Candidatus Parcubacteria bacterium | reverse complement strand
ATATCTTGCTTGTATAATAATGTTTATGGATTTCTCACTCCACTGCGGTTCCGTTTCGAAATGACAAAAGAGAAGCTGAATTTAAAGTAATACTATTATATCACAAATTTTGTTTTTGACAAAATTAAAAAAATTGCGTATGAACCTATTTTATCATTTAAATAAATCATCTATGCTCATCACAATCCATATTTCACATTTTTAAACCGATATTTTTTAAAATATTTCCAAGCGCTCGCCAAATGAATTCGCGTGTATTTATTAAAAAGTAAATCCTTTATTCCGCCTTTCTTTTTGCTGGACTGGAAGTGATAATGATACATCTTTGCTTCTGGAAAATAAATCACTCTATATCCTTTTTCCCAAAATCTTCGCGCCCAATCAACATCTTCAAAATACATAAAAAAAATTTCATCAAGTCCGCCGACTTCTTCTACCACCGATTTCTTCATCATAAACGCTGAACCCATCAGCCAATCAGCGGGAATAGGTTTGGTTATATTTTTCTGGTCAAAAATATCTCCCATTAAAAAATTATTTAAGATTTTTCTTCCCCAAGAAATTCGACCCAAAAAAGTTCGGCGGCAAAGGACTACCAGGGGAGTATAAAATCTGAAACAGGATTGTTGGACGGTATCGTTGATATTTAAAAGCTGAGGGCCAAGCAAACCAACATCTTCATTTTTTTTCAAATATTCTATCATCACTGGAATAGTATTTTTGCCCTCTACTATTATATCGGCATTGATAATAAAAAGAAATTCACCTTGGGATTTTTCTATGCCCGCGTTTACCAATTTTCCAAATCCGACATTTTTTTCAAAAGGAATAAAGATTTCTTCAGGGAATTGCTCTTCCATCATTTCCGCGGTTTTTTCAATTGTCGCGCCGTCAGACACAATTATTTCCCAGCTAAAATCAGCCTCGCTTAAACTTTTTTTCAGCGATTTTAAACAGATTTTCAAAATCTCAGGAGTGCGGTAATGATTGATGATAATGGATAATTTCATAGACAAGTAAAAAGTTTATAAAGTTATAAAGTTTATAAAGTCCGACTTTTTACTTTATAAACTTTATAACTTTTGACTATTTAAACCATCTCTCCATCTCTTTCTTACTAATTTTTCTCTTCGCCATTACCATCTTTCTTTTTTTTAAAAACAGCGGAATATCATAATATAAATCTTTCAAAATTTTAAATATGAATCTTTCAAAAATTGCCATATAAATCCAAGCGCCAGATTCCTTGATCATAAACTGTGGAAGATGTTTTATGAACAATAAGGACGGAAAATCATTTTTAACCTGCATTAAACGCTGATGTTTAAAAGATAGATACTTTGCAAAATTATTTATTTTCCTTCTTTCTTTAATTATATCAACATAATTATTTGCCATACTATCTCCCGATCCTCTGCCGTGGTACGCTACCGCCTTAGGAGTATACATCGCTTTCCAGCCAGCCAGCCGCATTCGCCAAGCCAAATCAACATCTTCTTTATACATAAAAAAGTTCTCATCAAAATATTCGTAATGTTGAACTTTATGGACTTTTGGCTTTGCGGACTTTTGACTAATCGGCAACTTTACATCTTCCAATGCCTCTTTCCGATAAATTGGCACTGCTCCATCCGCTCCAAATATCTCTTTTTCTTTTTCAAATTGTCCTTTATCGGCTTCTCCTTGTCCAATACAAACTATTCTTCTATTTTTAAACATCATTAAACCCGTTGTATCAATGACATTTAACTCTGAACTTTCTTTGTCTTTGCATAATTCATTTTTATCAAAATCATATCGCAATAATTTCCCCTGCGCAGCGCCGACTTTTTTGTCTCGCAAAACTTTAAGAGCGTTTTTAATATAATTGGGCTTTAATATCGCGTCGTAATTTAAAAGCAAAATAAAATCACCTTTCATCATTCTTATCGCCTCATTATGTGGTCTCCCAAATCCAGCATTTTCAGTGTTTTTGATATATTTAACAACATTGCGCTCTAAAGAGTGGACTCTGGACAAATTTTGGAGTTCAGGTTTTAACCCGTAAATTCTACTCGCAACTTCTTTTCTCTTCTTTTCCCACCCTGAAATTCTCCTCTCAATTTCTTCTTTCGTTCCATCGGTTGAATTATTGTCTATCAAAATTATTTCCAAATTGGGATAATCCTGATTAACCGCAGATTCAATCGCCTGAAAAACAAATTTTCTGCCATTATAATTTATCAGACTAATTGTAACTATAGGAAAATTTTCCATATAATATTTTTAAATCTCTTATCTTTATCTTTGTTATCATCATAATATATAAACAGCCATTTATCAAGAGCTTCGCATTTAGACAAACCTTGAAATAAAGATTTTAGTTAAATAAAAAATAATAATTTCTTAATTTCTTAATTTTTATTTATTGCCTGCCATTGTTTTGTCTTTTAAAATATGCTATTATTTTAAAAGTATTGTTTTTAACTTTATTTTTAACTTAATCCCTATGCCATTCACATTCAAAAAATTAGAAATTCCAGAAGTTGTCTTGATTGAACCAAAAGTCTTTGGAGACAAAAGGGGATTTTTTATGGAAAATTATAAATACTCAGAGTTTGCGGATTTTGGAATAGATGTCAAGTTTGTTCAGGACAATCATTCTAAATCCGCAAAAAATGTCCTGCGAGGATTGCATTTTCAAATGCTTCCTAAAGCTCAAGCAAAATTAGTTAGATGTATTAAAGGAAAAATTTTTGATGTCGCGGTTGATATTAGAAAAGATTCGCCGACTTACGGAAAGTGGGTTGGAGAAATTTTATCTGAAGAAAATAAAAAAATGCTTTATATTCCAATTGGTTTCGCTCACGCTTTTTGCGTTGTTAGCGATGAAGCGGAAATAGTTTATAAAAGCTCTGATGAATATTCTCCTGAAAATGAAAACGCGATTGCCTGGAACGATCCGACAATAAATATAATTTGGCCAATCAAAAATCCAATCGTCTCTGAAAAAGATGCTGAAAATGGTTTGTTGGGAGAGGTTGAAAATAATTTTGTTTATTAGTTTTAGAACCTATGCGCTTGCTCAAATGCGTAGATTTTAAATTTAGTGTACGCGTAAAATACAAAAAACGAACTCAGTCTTGAGGTTTTATGTCTTGAAATAAAAAAGCGATTAGAAAAAAATTACATGAAGACATCATCATACTCAAAATTCATCATCCCCCCAGTCATTTTTTTTGTAATGATGCGTTTTTTCTTTGAAAGTTTGGGGCTGTCTTATTTATCGTTATTCGCTCTGTTTTTGATTTCCGCCTTAAGCGCTTTTTGGATAACCAAGCACAGGCTTCTTCCAATTATATTAACAATGCTTTTCACAACAAGCAGCGTTTTATTTCTTCTTACGCTGGGGAAAAATAATTTCCAGCAATTGTATATTATATTTTCATCCATCTTGTTCGCAGTTACACTGATCGGATTAAATAGATTTTTTATGCAACAGGAAAATTTAAAACAAAAAGAAAAAATGGAAGTAAAAATTCTTGACTCTGGATTTAACTTAAACCAATCAATTGTTTTAATCTCAATTTTTTTATTGTCGAGCGGAATGTATGGAATATATCTTGATTTTGATTTGCCTGTATGGTCAATTATGCTTGCGTTTTTTACGAGCATATTTTTTTCAACTCTCTATCTCACAAAAATAAACTTTTTGAAAAGTAAGGCTCTTGAACTTCATCTTGATTCATTTAAGAATAAAACATTTACTTTTTATTCTTTTCTATTTGGATTTATTGCCTTGGAATTAGTTTGGATAATCAGTTTCCTTCCAGTCAACCATTTAACTGTCGGCGCGGTGATCTTATCCTTTTATTATTCTTTCTGGAATATTTTACGGACATATTTAAGAAATAGACTTAGTAGAAAAATTGTTTTTTCAAATCTGGTATTTTTTACATTAGCCATAGGACTTATTTTTATTACAAGTAAGTGGGAAATTATCTGAATTGTTAAATTGTTCCATTACTAAATTGTTATTATGCGAGGAAAAATTATTTGAAACTTAACGATATTCCCACTTATAAAATTTCTTTTCATCTGTCAAATTACGCTTGGGACATTTTAAATGTCATCCTGAGCTTGTCGAAGCATTATGTTTATTGTGAATAATATCCTTCGACAGACTCAGGATGACAGCAAACGCGTAAGTCTTAAGTTTAACAATGTAGCAGTTTAACAATATAGCAATTTAACAATTTAATTATGAAAAATATAACCATCAAATCATTAAGAAAAAAACAAAGCGATGCCGCAAAAATCACGGAAGATTTTTTTAGCAAGCCTAAAAATAAAGCCGCAGAATTAGAAGAAGAACAATATCAGCCGAGAAAAATTAAAAAGGCAACGAATTTCATTGCTCTTTTGATTTTCGTTTTAGTAATTGGCGGAACTGGCGGAATTTTGATTGATCGCTTTGCTTTGCCTTATCTTTTTGTAAAATATCCCGATCTTAATCAATATGAATTTCTAAAACCGATAAATGAGCGCACGACTGTGGTTGAAGTAATTAAAGAAGTAAGAATATCTGAAGAAAAAGCCGTTGTTGAGGCGATAAAAAAAGTCCGCTCTTCAATCGTTGAAATAGCGGAAGTGTCGGATGAAGACAATGACCCAGTTTATAAAAATTCAGGAATTATTTTGACGAATGACGGACTGATAATAACCTCATCAAAAAATGTTGACAATGAGGAAAAATCCGC
>JAGLIN010000002.1 GCA_023142975.1 Candidatus Parcubacteria bacterium | reverse complement strand
TGACAAAAATCTACTTACTATTTTTTTCCGCGACAAATACTTTTTCAATATAACCAAAATCTGCGAAAAGATCTATATTTGCCTGTTTAAAAATTTCATTCGCCGATTCTTCTATGCTGTAAATTTTTCCAATAATTAAACCTTTTGGAATCTCTTTCTCAAGTCCAGAAGTGATAACTATATCATCTTCAAAAATTCGTTCATTTTGATTTATCATTTCCAGCTTAACTCCAGTGGCATAGCTTCCTTTTGTTACGCCGTTGGCGCGAGTCGTTTTGGTTATAGAGTTAACAGTACTTTCAGGATTTGTGATTAACATAACGCGCGCTGAATTGTTAAACACTTCAGTAATTTTTCCAATCAATGTTCCTCTTGAAACTGTGACAGCAAGATTCTCTCTTACTCCTTGCCTTTTTCCGAGATCAATGATTAAATACTCTCCATAATTATCAGAATTTCTTCCTATGACTTGTCCCATTTTCCAGTTGATACATTCTTCATTTAAACATATATCATTGGAAAACCGCAATTGCTCTCTCAAAATCTCGTTTTCTTTTTGTGTTTCTTTAAGAAGCGAATTCTCATAAATCAAATCAAGATTTTCTTTTTGTAAATCAAGATTTTTTTCTTTGAACTTATTTATGTTTTTTATGGTATAAAAAAGGCTGTTTATTTTGTTAGATGGCGCTTGGAATATCTTTTGCGCGGGATTAATTGCATAAACCACAAAACCTTTTACGCCATTTAAATAACCAGCGCTATTAAAAAAAATCAGTAGCGTGGAAACTACCAACAAAAACACAAATAATGTTATTTTTGAATTAAAATTTTTAGACATAGCTTGTTGGGTTGTAGCCTGTTAGGTTGTAGCTTGTTAGAAATTTTTTAAGAATCTAAAAAACTACAACCCAAAAAGCTAAGATGGCGCCTTTTCGTCTTCCATAGAAACAAGCACCTCTCTTAATTTTTCGATATCTTCCAAAACAATGCCGGCTCCGCGCGCTACAGCGGTTAGCGGATCATCGGCAACTTTTACTGGCATTTTCGTTTGTTCATTGACTAATTTATCGAGTCCGCGCAATAACCCTCCTCCTCCAACCAAAATTATCCCTCTGCTCATTATATCAGCAACAAGTTCTGGCGGCGTTTCTTCTATCGTAGCTTTTATGTTGTCAATTAAAATTTTTATAGATCTTGATAAAGCTGCTCTTGCCTGATCATCGTTTATCACAACCTCTTTTGGAAGTCCAGTTACCAAATCTCGTCCGCGCATTACTGTTTCAACCTTTTCTTCCAACGCATAAGCCGATCCAATTGCTATTTTTATATCTTCGGCCGTTTTTTCGCCAAGCAATAAATTAAAATTATCTCTGGAAAACTGAACTACATTTTCGTTAAGTTCATCTCCAGCCGTTCTCAAGCTTCTGCTTGCCACAATTCCGCCTAAGGATATAACGGCAATTTCCGTCGTCCCTCCTCCAATATCAACAATCATATTTCCCGCTGCTTCCTGAACTGGCAATCGCACTCCGATCGCGGCCGCCATTGGTTCCTCAATGAGATACGCTTCTCTTGCGCCAGCGCTTATCGTGGCGTCAATCACGGCTTTTTTTT
>JAGLIN010000019.1 GCA_023142975.1 Candidatus Parcubacteria bacterium | reverse complement strand
AATTCAATGAGCTGGCAATTATAAAAATTGATCAAGCTAATTTGCCAGTGGTTACTTTTGCCGATTCAGATGATCTGGAACTTGGAGAAAAATTAATTATTCTTAATGGTTCGGTAGTGACAGATATAGTTTCAAAGTTGATTGATGATTATGTTGTTTCAATAGAAAATAATGAGGACGAAGATGAAGAAATAAAATCAGTTATTCAAAAAAGAATTAAGATTATGAATATTTTAGATGATTCATTTGACAAGGCTCCGGCGATAAATTTAAAAGGAGAAATTGTCGGACTTAGCCAGACGGGAGATTTGGTAATTCCGATAAGTGAGGTGAAGAAATTGATAGATGAGGTTTTGTAGTATTTTACTGTCATTGCGAGGAGCTCCGCAGAGCGACGAAGCAATCCCGTGATTAAATTCTTTGAGTATAGTCACGGGACTGCTTCGGTCATTGCGGCTCCCTCGCAATGACATTTTTTACAGCGAGCTACAATAGGTCTATAATTTTCTCTCCTTCTTCTTCAACAACTTTCCCTTCATACTCCCCGCTATGCGCAGTTTCTTTTCCATAACTGGGCTTTTTTTGATCAAGATGCAAATTGAAAATATACTGATTTTCTTTTTCGTCAATATACAAATGAAACCGCGGATAACCGGAACTGGCAAGAACTTTTATATAACTATCATAAAAAGGAACGTAGCCGCACTTTCTTAAAAAGCTGTATAAATTTTCTTTGAGATCAGATTTTTGGATGGAGATTTTCATAGGATTTTAATTATTTTTTGTCTATATGTGACATACAAAAATCTACTATATGATCTGGCAGCAATACGCCAATTCTATTATTAGCTTTGTTTTGTCCTAAATCTCGTTTATTTAATAATAGTATTATATTCTTTTTATTTTCATCATCAAGACATGACAAAATATAATCTATGAAATTTTTTATTATTTTATATTCTTCTGAAATCTTATCTATTCCTAAAGATTTTGTTGATATACCGATAGATTGTTCCCACATACTATCATATTGATTAAAGATAGGAACTCTGTCATTGAAATAAATATCGGTGATTTTTAATTTTTCAATATTAATATTGCCATGTAATAAATCATTCCTTTGATTAATTATTGAATTATATTTTTTACATGGATCGGAATCCCAATTTATTTGTTGTGAGAAACCAAAACAATTATTATTAAGAGATTGAATTTTTACATCAATATCTGATCGTATAAATGCATCAAAGGTTCTTTTGTTTGATTTAATTTTTGGTTTACATAAGATATATATTATTAAATTAATAAATGATTCAGCAAGAATGGGAAGCATCATTTTTAATGCCAATGATAATCCTACACCAAAACTATATTTTTCTCCAAGACCTTTCCATCGTTTTTTAATTGTTTCATATTCAGAGAATGTGCCTGGATCTTTTATTTTGTCTTTTTTAGGGTTTAATTTTAGAGAGGATAACTCTTTAAAAATTTTTGAAACCGCGTTGTCTAATGTAATATAGGGATTTGTAAAAAGTGTCCAATTTTCTAAATTATTTTTACGGACATCAGATATTTTTTTACCATATTTTGAGAAATCCGATTTTAGATAACGAATAAATTGTTCAAGATTATATTCGTTCACATTAAAATCACCAATAAGATGTATTTCAGTTCTAAGGTTTAATCCAAGAAATGTTATTATTTTTCCTTCATTAAATAATGTCCAATCCCAATGTATTAAATTATCTGAATCGTTTTCACGTAATATATTTTGTATTCCATTTGGCGGGCCAAATTTTGCATATAAATAACAATATAAATCAACTGGTTTAATTTCATTTGTCATTTTCCATATTCCGCCACCTTTGGGAGTTTTGCCAGAAATAAGCATGTCTATAATATCTGTAGGCGGTAATGCGTTATAATTATTAAGTGTTAAAATTGGCGACATAAATTTATTTATATTACAATCGTAGATTTTTCATACAACATTGGCAAACAATTCTGTCTCATACGAAATTTTGTTCCATGATTATGTCCAGTGCGAGCATCAAAATCTACAAGAATCTTTCCTTTATTAAGAGCTTTTAGAAATCCTTTAAAATTAAATTTTTGCAACATTGTCACTTTTGTATAATGATAAAATTCTTTTTTGCGCCTAATCTCTACTTCAGCTTGAACATAAAAAGTGTTGAGCAGTTTTGTTCCAGCTTTATGTTCCAAATCATCAAAACCCCAATAAGGTTGCGGGTCAAGTTCGCCAAGTCCGACATTCTTTTTTACAAATTTCAACCAGTTCTTATGTTTTAAGTCAACACTTTTTGAATCAAATGAAATTAAAACTTTCTTTTCCTTGCGATTAATCACGACTTTAAATCCGCGATCGCTTCTTGAATTGCCATGAATTGTCTGACGAAAGCTCATTTCTCCTTTTGGATATTTTTTGCCGTCTTCTTGGTGAGCCCATCCATATAAAGGAAGCAGAATCTGCGGAACAAAACGAACGGCGCGCGGTGACGGCTCCATGTGAAAAAGCGTTGTGAGCGATGTTGAATTTAAGCGTTGTGCTTTTAATTCCCACTCGGCAGCATTTGGAATTGGTAAATTATTCTCCTTAATGCCAAGTAAATCTTCAAGTGTATTGCCAATTCCTCCGTGATTTCCCTTTCGCGCGTTTGGAACAAATCCCATAGCAGAGATTTTTTTGAGTTTGGCTATTAAGTCCGGTTTTGTGTAAATAGTTGGTTTTGTCATATTTAGAATAATTTAACTTGTGATTGATGAATTTTAATTCTTTTTTTTGCTGATTCACAATACTCTGGTGAAATATCAATTCCAATATAATCCCGTTTAAAATTTATTGCAGAAACCGCCGTTGTACCAGAGCCCATGAACGGATCTAAAATAATTTTTGCGTTTGTTGCGGAAATGATTTTATCAATTAATTTGACTGGAAAAGGAGCGGGATGTCCGTTTTTCATTTCCTGAGGTATCTCCCAAATATCGCCATAAACATTTGCTTTTTTGGCAAGTTTAAATTTCGGCTTAGCAATAAGATAAATAACTTCGTAAGTCGGCAAAAAATAACCCGCATTAAAGTTTAGTCCGCCAGCGCGTTTCCAAATAATAATTTGGCGAACCGGAAAGTTACTGACAATGTCTTGACGATCTTGTAATAAACCGCTTTGAACACGCCATTTATGATTATAAAAAACTGCTCCATCTTCAGAGATTAGCCGCATCATTTCAGTTAGACAATTTCTTTGCCATTTTACATATTCATCATGTGGCATATTATCGTCATAATGCGAATAACCTTTTTGTAAAGCGGCATTTGCCCATTTACCACCTCGTCCGTCTTTCATGCCGTTGCCAGTAGAATTTTTAAGATTATATGGTGGCGAGGTAACAACCAAATCAACCGAACCATCCGGTATTTTTTTCATTACATCAATCACATCCCCGCAAATGATTTTATTTATAAATTTATTAATGTCTTGCATATTTTTAGTTAAATGCAACTCTATTATAGCGCATTTTCTTCGCTACAAAAACTGGCTTACAATCCCGCGAAGAAATGTTCTATTTCAATTTGTTAAAATGTTTCGCAGGAACGGGTTTGCAACCCGTTTCTTTTGTTTTTAAGTTTCATCTTGTTTTGCCTGTATGGGAAACATCAAAAACTGATTACAAACCAGTTCCCGCAACAGAATGATATTTGTCATTTCTATTCACTCATCTTCTCTACCACAAACAAAAAATCCACCTTACGCGTAACTCCATAGATTTGAAGCAAGGATGTTTTTGCGACATTTGGAATTATTGAAATAACTTCTCCTTTTAAGTCATTCAAAAATTGTTCCAGCTTTTCTTGGTCCTCGTCCATTTTAATGTCAAGCTTATGCACTTTATATTTTGCTTTAGTCATAATACTTGTATTAATTATAAATCTTGTGCAGGCGGTGGGAGTCGAACCCACACTCCGAAGAACACGGTCCTAAGCCGTGCGCGTATGCCAATTCCGCCACGCCTGCGTATTTGGTTATTTTATCTTAATTGAAAATGAAGTCAAGGTTTACTATCTTTTGGAGTGTAGAATGAACCGCAGTGAAGTTCTACTGAAATATCGTAAGATTAAATTTTAATGAGATTTCAGTTGAACTTCGTTGCGACTCGTTCAACACTCCATCTCCTGTGGATAACTTTTTTGCGTTATTTTTTAAAAATGATAAGATTGAAAACAGGAGAGTGATAACTGATGAAATTTCCAATAATCGGAGAGAAAAATTTTTTTGGCGGTGAAGGCCCAAATGTGATAATAAAAATACTTGTGTTTTTATTTAAAGGACCCCCTCGCCAAGCTGGCGCTAGTTAACTTTTTTAAGTTATCAGCGCCTTATTTTTTTGTGTTGAAAAAATAATATCAATCTTACCGTTTACTATTGTCTGTTTACTTTTTGTAATCAACTCGTCTTCAAATCCCCCAACCCCCTTTTTCAAAGGGGGAATTTTAATATTCAATATTTAAATATTAAATATTTTCATTCGTAAAAACAATTCCATAAATTCTATCAACATTCAAATCACTATCAATAACCATTTCATTCAAATTTCCAAATAACAAATTTTCCGAGTTCCAAATGACGTCCCATTCCTGCGGCAATTTTATTGATCCTGAAAATTCAACATCAGAACTGCCGGGCTGTTTTTGAACTAAAACGCTATATTTATCAGCCGGCTTTGTAAAATCAGTAAAATTAATTTTATAAGGAAGTTTATATTTGTAAAAAACTTCCACTGTTTCTCCCGGACTTACATAAACCCAGTTTCCAAAAACGGTCTTTCCGGATTCTTCAAAAATCTGAGTTCCGCTATCAGGATCTATTTTAATAGTATCTTCAATTTTTTTAACATCAGGATCAATTTTGAAATCGCTGTAATCAACAGGGGGTTCATAATCCTGCCAGGTAT
>JAGLIN010000018.1 GCA_023142975.1 Candidatus Parcubacteria bacterium | reverse complement strand
CCAGTGTGTTTTCTGATAATTCTAACAGTGTCTACCACAGAACCGTCGCTTGAGATTTCCGAATTATGAATAATTTTTTCGTCAATGACAGCGTCTGTTTTATAACCGTTTATATTGCTATGCGCCACGCTTAGATAATCACCGTTGGAATCCAAAATTTGCCCTCCCCATCCCCTTTTGATTATCATATCATTTATTTCTGAATCTCTATGATAAAAAAGAATATGCTTTTCTTTAAAACTTTCTTCTAATATATTAATTATATCTAAATATCTTTGCGCTTTTTTTTCAGAGCTTAAAGCTTCAGTGTCAAACAACTCATCTATTATTTTGGGAGCAAGATCGGCTAAAATTTGTTTTGGTTTATTTTCTTCCTTGTCATATAATTCCTCAACTTGCAACTGCGTCTCAGTAAGAAAATTATTTTTATCAATAACAATATTATATTCTGACATCTCAATCGGCCCGGTGACTTCCAGCATTTTTTCAAGTACTTTTGGTGTTATGGCTATAACACCGTCAACTGTCGGTCCGCCAGTTTTTTCATAAAACAACGCCACTTTTTTCGCGCTTGTCGGAAAATCAATAAACCAATTAGCGTCATGCATACTCCACGCGTCGCTAATTTTTTGAATCGGAATTGGAGGAACTATTTTTTCCGTCAACTGCCCGTCTGGATTGAATATCCCATCAATAAATAAGTTTTTTATCTTGCCATCTTCTATATCAAGAATTCCATAACTGCCAACGAAACCTCCTGTCGCTCTCATTTCACTGCTGTTCTGAAAAAGAAGCAGATATTCTTGCGGGCGTTCACTTCCAAGTATTTTAGCTATAACTGGAAAATCGTTTGATAAATTATTGAAATTTTTAGAAATTGCCGGCAGCTGACTTTTCGCCATTTCCATTTTTTCGCGCAAATCTTCTGGAATATAATCTATGTTTACTTTTTCTATATTTTTTTGCGCGTTGTTTAAATTAAAAGCTATATTGTTTATATCTGCTTGAAAATCAAGGACAGAATTTAGAGAAAATCCGTCTTTGTCTAAACGCGTAATTTTATCCATTAGTCCTGAGATATTTTTTCCAACCAAAGATATGTTTTCGCCGGCTTCTGCCAGATTCTCAGCTGTGGAAATGGGCGTGTTTATTGAAATATTATTTAAAACAGACGCTATTCCAAAACCAAATTCATTTATCATTTCTTTCGCGTTAGAAAAACTCGTTGTTGCCAGATCAAAATTTTCAACACTGTTTTCGAAATCAGAATCAGCTGCCGATTGTCCCGCCGACTTTAAATAGTCGTATGCTTGAGTTCCGACTCCGAGAACTTTGCCTTTTTGTTCAACACTTTTTTGAATAAAAGATAAGGAAAAAATTATTGCTGGAATAAAAAGGATTATAAAAATAAAGAGCGCGAAAGATTTTTTTAATTTTAAATTAAAAACTGGAAACTGGAAACCCCGAACTTTCGGAATTGAAAACGCTTTTTGCGATTTTATTTTTTTATAAAAACTATTTCGCTTAATTTGCTGAGTTTGTAATTCAATCTTTGGTTTAAGATTCTCTTTTCTGATAATCTCATAAACTATTTTATTTTTTTTATTATCTATGCCTCTCTGTTTTCTTTTTCCATCATCAAAACAACGCAGGTCAATAACCCCATTCATTTTTTGATCTCCTTTTTGATAAAGGAGCTTTGATTTTTTATTTGGAATAATGTCCATGATTAAAATATTTTTATTTGACTTTTTTTATCGCTGTGATAAGATTTTTATAAAAGAGATTAAGGAGAGATAAACAAATGACAGTAGGATTTCTTATAGGAATAGCCTTGGGTCTTTTGATTGCATCCGTTGAAAGTTATTTCAGATACAAAAGAAGATTCAAAAAAATGAAGGAAGAAGCAAAGGAAAATATTCTATCTTCTTCAACAGGCGAAGTAGCCTTGACTGAAGATATAGATATAGAAAAAGAATTCAATGACAACTTCCCAGGAAAATGAATATTCATTTTCCTTTTTTTATCTTAAAATATTATCATAAATCTCTATCGTCTCTCCCCCCATCCTTTCCCAGCTGTATTTTTCAACCTGCTTAAACCCCTTTTCTCTCAATTCATTATACAACTTTTTATCAGTTAGAACCAATTTCATTTTTTCGGCCATTTCTTCTGGGTTGTTTGGATTAAAATATATTGCCGCATCGCCCAGAACTTCAGGCAAACTGGTTTTATCTGACGAGACAACGGGAGTTCCACAGGACATAGCTTCAAGCCCGATAAGTCCAAAGCCTTCATAAAAAGAGGGTATAACAAAAATTTCCGCGGCATTATAAAACAGCGACAGCTCTTCTTGTTTTATAAATCCAGTTCTGATTATTTCTTTTTCTAATTTTAATTTTTCCCATGTTTTTCTTACTTCCGGATAATACGGATCTTCTTTGCCACCTAACACGAGCTGGTAATTTAATTTATATTTATTTTTCAGGATACCAAAAGCCTTAACCAGTCCAACTAAATTTTTATGATTTCTCCATACGCCAGTGTAAAAAATAAACGGTTTTGTTATATTATATTTTTTTTTAATTTCAGTGATTTTTTGATTATTGTTAATTACTTTAAACTGACCATCAGCTCCCTCATAAATTACATCGATTTTATTTTTTTTAATTTTAAAATGCTTAACAATATCAATCTTTGTGTTTTTGGAAACCGCGATAACTTTTGACGCTTTCTTAACTGATGAAAAAAATACCGTTCTAAATCCGATCTTTCTTATGACGGATTTCATTTTATGTCCAGGGAAGAAATATGGGGTGACATCATGAATGGTAACTATTGATTTTTTAAAATATAAAACTGGTGAATTAAAATGCGTAAAATGCATTAAATCCAAATTTTCTTTATATAACTCAATTGGAAATAAAAACTGTTCTTTCCATCCATACCATTTTGCGGAAACTTTTATTTTTCTTATTCTTTCATTTGGCAACTCAAAATTATCATACTCTTCGGGCAACAAAAAAATGACATAGTTATTTTCTTTGTCTAATTCAAAAATATATTTGAGCAAATGACGGATATAATTTCCAATCCCCGTCTGCGCATACCCATACATCCGCGCGTCAATGCCGATTTTATATTTTTTGGATTTAGTTGACATAGTATGAATTATGTTTATAATTTTTTAAGAGGAATAATAAATGAGAGAATATATAATAGGAGTGTTAATGTTTTATTTTTTAATGCTAACTATAGTATTTGTTAGTGTGTCAGATTTATTAAAAGAGATATTATCTGTCGCTGGAAAAATAAAACTTGGAGGAATAACAATAATTGGGATGACCTTGATACCATTATTTTTATTGATACCAGGTCGTCGCTCCTAAAAAGAATTTAAAATAATATAGCTGAAAAGCTATTTTTTCTTGACTTTATTTTAAATTAGATTAGTATTTAATCAAGGACAAAAAAGAATGGAGGAATGATCCTTGTCATCAAAAGATGAATTTTATAAAAGAGCAAGAAAGCTTGTTGTCTCTATTGCGAAAAAGCTACCACCGCAGATAAACCCAAATACGTTAACTTTATTGGGATTATTATTTGCTTTACTAGCAGGATTATCATTTGCGCTCGGGGAAATTATCTATGCCGTAGTATGCATGTTCATAAGTGGATTTCTTGATCTGCTTGATGGAGCTGTTGCAAAGGCAAGTGATAGAGAAACTGAGTTTGGAGAAGTTTTAGATTCAGTAAGCGATCGTTATTCCGATACAGCGATAATGATTGGGATTATGTGGGGCTATTCGTTTAATCTCAGTGCTTTATGGTTCCTAGTGGGATTTTCTGCCATAGTTGGTTCAATTATGGTAAGCTACACAAGAGCCAAGGGAGAAAGCGTAATAAACGAAAAAATAACAATAGGAATTGCAGACCGTCCAGCAAGAACTGGATTGATTATAATTGGGGCAATATTTGGATGTATGAATTATGCTATTTTATCGGTGGCGTTTTTGACACATTTTACAGTATTGCAGAGAATGCAATTTATCAGAAAAAAATTAAAACAGAATAGTGGTTAACAAACCACTTTTTTTATTCCAAAATAAAATCCAAAAATATTATTTTTTCTTGACTTATATAATTGATTGGTTTATTATTTTTATTAGGAGAGATAATGATGGATGTCATAATAATACAAAAAAGATATCTCAGTCCAACAATCAAGAGAATATTTAGGGTAACAAAGAAA
Source organism: Candidatus Parcubacteria bacterium (assembly GCA_023142975.1). GTDB lineage: Bacteria > Patescibacteriota > Minisyncoccia > JAHIHE01 > JAGLIN01 > JAGLIN01. The sequence goes on along the minus strand of JAGLIN010000018.1, from coordinate 2,661 downwards.
ATTATATGGTTGTTTTTCTTCGTTACTTTATCAACAGCATTTTTTATGGGAATGTTGTATCCAGAATATATTGGAGTTAGTCTTATAACAGTATTTCCCTTAATGTTGCTATGCAATTAAATATTGGCAGTATTCAAATGTTTACTGCTATTTTTTTATTCCAAAATAAAATCTAGCGTCTCTCTTGCGCATTTTTGCCAGGAGAATTTTTTTGTCTGTTCAAATCCCCTTTTAATCAAAGTATCTTTTAATTTATCATCATTTAAAACCGTTTCCATAGCTCTATAAAGCTCATCTAAATTATAAGGATTGATCATAATAGCCGCATCCCCAACAGCTTCTGGTAAAGATGAAAAGTTTGAGGTTATCACGGGAGTTCCACAAACCATTGCTTCAAGCGGAGGAAAACCAAAGCCTTCATAAAAAGAGGGGTAAACAAAAAGTTCAGCCTGGCTGTATAAAATTGATTTGTCTTCATCGTCAATAAATCCCGTAAAAATTATATCATTTTTTACTGGCGAATTTTTTACTGTTTTAAAAATATCCCCGTAAAGCCAGCCTTTAGACCCAGCAATAACTAATTTATAGTTTTCTGCAGGCGACATTCGCGAATGTCGCCTTCGTTTAAACATCTCAAAAGCTTTAATTAATCCGACAATATTCTTGCGCGGTTCCAATGTTCCCAAATACAAGATATATTTTTCTGGCAAATTATATTTTTTCTTAATTTTAGAAATACTGAATACTGAATACTGAATACTGGATACTGAATTGATTCCCGAATAAATCACTTTTATTTTTCCAGGGTTAATATTATATAATCCGACCAAATCATTTTTCGTTGATTCTGAAACAGCTATTATTTTGTCCGTCTTACGCGCTTGTTTTTTGGGATTCATCGAAAAATGCCAGTAATTTTTGCTGGCAGAATAAAACTCCGGATATTTTTCAAAACTAAGATCATGAAAAGTCATCACGCTTTTGCATTTTTTCGACACCGACGATAGAAATATATGCGGTGAAAAAAACACATCAACCTCTTTTAATAGTTTATCTATTTTTGGATAATTAAAAAAATATAAAGAAGTATCTAAAAATCTATTTGGAATTCTGTATTGCTTAAGTTCAACATTTGGAAATTTTAACCAGTCACAATCAAGTTCAATTTTTTTATATCCATTGTAAAAAAGCTTATATTCAATATTCTTATTTAAGCTAAGCATATTTGCGAGAAAATTTGTTGTATACTCCTCAACACCAGTTCTCGTTCCTCTCGCCAGCATTCTAATGTCAATCCCGACAATCATGATAATTTTAATTTAAAAATTACAATAAATACCTTCTTAAAAAAACAACAAAAATTCCCAACGCTAATCCTGAGATTAATCCAATAATTGAATTTAAAAACACATCTGCCTTGCTTTCAACTATCACTGGGTTTTCACTGCTTACCGAAAAGGATACTTCTTGTTCACTGATTTCTTTTAATTTTTCAGTTTTATTATTTATTATTTCCACAGTAGCTGTTGAAATTCTTTCCGCTTCTTCTCTTGTGCCGCTTTTAAACTTTACTTCCACATATTGCGAGGACATTTTTTTAGCAGTAAATTTTTTTGCATAGCTTTTTATATTTTCAAATTCTGAATCAACTTGCGCTCTTCTATAAATCGCGTCTACCGTTTCTGGGCTTTTAAACCATTGTTCTATAGAATTTGCTATTATTTCGCTAGTCTGGAGAGCGTAATATCCATTGTATTTAAAATCATCAGTCATTTGCGTTTTGTCCTTAATTATTGATAGAGATAAAGATGTTTCATATTTAACTGGTTGCGCGACTGAAAACGCGAAAGCAGACACAGCGGTAATGATACCGATAGTTATAATCAGTTTAAAATTTTTCTTGACGATTTTTAAATATTCTTTTAGTTCCATATTGTTTATTTAAATATTTATTTTTTTATATTCTTCTTCAACAAACTTCTCGATTTTCTTTTTAAATATCTCCTTATCAAATCCCAATGCGTATTCTCTTATCTCTTCTGAATTAAATTTATCAGAATTAAAATTTTTGACAACCTCTATAATTGACTGCGGGGTCTGTTCTGCAAAAAACATCCCAGTTTTATTTTTTATTACAGTTTCAAGAGCGCCACCGCCTTTAAATGCTATCACGGAACGGCCTGAAGCCATTGCCTCTAACGGTGTAATTCCAAAATCTTCTTCTGGAGGAAAAATAAATGCTTTGCACTTTGAATAATATTGACTCATTTCTTTATCTCCCAGATGTCCTAAGAACTCAATATTTTTATTAGCGTATTTTTTTAACTTATTCATTTCTGGACCCTTGCCGATTATTTTTAACGGCAATTTTAATTTATTAAATGCTTGAACAACAATGTCAAAGCGTTTATAAGGAAGCGCGCGACCAACCATTAAATAATAATCTTCTATGTTTTTAGAAACGAGAAATTTTTTTGTATTTACTGGCGGGTTAATAACGATAGCCTTTTTATTATAGTATTTTTTTATTCTTGATGCCACAAAATTTGAGTTGGCGATATATTTATCTGGCCGGTCCGCAGAAATTTTATCCCACAACCTTATATAATTCATCGCAAACGGAACAAGTTTTTTTGTTAGCTTGGAATATTCAAACTCGCG
>JAGLIN010000017.1 GCA_023142975.1 Candidatus Parcubacteria bacterium | reverse complement strand
GCAAATATTTATGGCAATCATCCCAGGCATATCTCATCGGCGTGTGGCAATAAGTAATATGCAAAGTATGCGGCATTGTTATTACGCCCTTAGCATAACTATTTGAGTCAGAAAGAACAATATCGTATTCGGATAAATTAAACTGCTCAATTGCCATTGGCATTAAAAGAGGAAATAATCGATGATGCGATCCAATGAAAGGAATTTTCTGTAAAAAAGAGGTGTGAATTTTTTTATCAGAAAAAGCCCCTTTCATTAATTTCCGATCATAAACCATCGTATAAATCGGCGCCTTCGGAAAAATCTCCGTAAACGCCTCCAAAACTCTTTCCGCTCCGCCGTATTGGACGAGATAATCATGAACAAGTGCGATTTTCATAAGGTATGTATTGACATTATTACTTAATTGTGTTAGTTTTTGGAATAGGAGGAGGTTAATAATATGTTAAATGAAGTAAAATCTAAGTTAAAGAAACTGGAATCTAAGTTAAAGAAAATAAAACCTGAATATCTTAAAGGACTTGTTTTCTTTCTTACAGGTCTTGTTATGCTCACTATGACAGTCTACATCTACCGAACAGGCATCTTTACGAGAACCATTCTTTTTCTTTTTATTCCCTACATAATAGGATTTGCTTATGTATTTTGTGGTATATATATTGCCTATAAAAAATGGGCAAGAGCTTAGTAAAATCAAAATAATTTTGACAGGAAGAATTCACCTCTTCCTGTTATTTTTTTATTTAAAACAAACTACTCTCTTTTTCTCTCCCGTTCAACTCCCTATTTACCATCTCATCCGCTAATTTATTTTTCTCTCTCGGAATATGAATAAATTTCACAGAATCAAAATCAAGCGTTAAATTCCAGACTATAATAAAAAGCTTTTGCATTCCTTCATCTTTTATTTTGTATTCGTGATTTAATTGTTTCACAACAAGCTCGCTATCAAGATAACACTCAAGATTTGTAGAGACGCGATTAATCGCGTCTCTACCACAAGCTTTAAAAATCCCCTTCGCTTTTTGCAACGCTAAAATCAGACCCTCATATTCTGCCACATTGTTTGTAGTTTCATCAAGATACTTTGAAGTTTTCAAAATAACCTTGTTTTTATCATTTTTAATGACAACGCCGCATGCCGCTGGACCAGGATTTCCGCGAGAACCGCCATCGGTGAAAGTAATTAATTTGGTCATAAATGTTGTTGATATATAAATTAATGTCATTGCGGGGAGTGAAATTATCCGCAGGATAATTGAATGACGAAGCAATTCTGTAACTACGCGCAAAGAATTTAATTCCGGGATTGCTTCGTCATTCTGTTTCGCTACGCTCAACTCCATTCCTCGCAATGACAGATAAATTTCCGATTTTTCCAACCGCCTCCTCAACTATCTCATCTATTCCCCCTCTATCCAAACAAATCTCATCAATCATATCAATTAAAATCCTATCAATTTTATTGTCAAATTTATGATAGCTAATTGCGGTTTCAGCTTGCGATGCAAAAGCGCTTATTTTATTATTTAGATCAATTTGTTCAGATATCAAATCTTTTCTTGCCACGGCTTTGCCAGTTGAGTTTAAATATATTTCTGAGTTTTCTCTTTGGG
>JAGLIN010000016.1 GCA_023142975.1 Candidatus Parcubacteria bacterium | reverse complement strand
CGGTTGGCTTAACTGGACAATTGTTATTTTTTGAAACAACCGGCGTCCAGGCATTAGAAAAATTTATAATCGCTGAATTTTCCAATTGCGGCATTTTAGAAACACCGTAATTAAGATCTGGATTTAGAGCTAATAAATTTTTTATTTGGTAGCTATATCCAATAAACATCGCTGTTTTATTATTAGCAAACGATTTGACTGCTTCTTCTTGTTCGCAATTCCAAACATATTTTTCTTTTTCTGGATCTGAAAATTCTGTATAAAATATAATTGCTCTCTCGCCTGGAATTCTTTTTTCAATGCCGCCTATTGTGTTAATTTCTATTTCTTTATTTAAATCAATATTTTTATCAAAATCTATTATTTTCGCTCCGCCCTGCATCATAAGCAACGACAAAATATCAGAAGAACTATTGATATTTTTTCCGCATCCGAAAGCCGCTCCTGCTTGAATAATATTATTGTCCTTATCAAATATTGTTAACTTGCTGGCAGTTTCTTTAAACTCTTCCCATGTTCGCGGTGGATTTTCTATTTCCATTTTGGCAAGTAAATCTTTGTTGTAGAAAAGCGCTAAAGAATCAGAGTGTGTTGGCAATCCATACAGTTCGTTTTCATAAATTAAATTTCTGATTGTTTCAGCGGGAAATATTTCTAATAATTCTTCATATTTAATCAGATTATATTCTTCCGCGTAATTATCATCTCCCGTAAGCGGTTCGAGCTGGTTAAAATATTTTTCCAACCAATTATTATTAATCATCATAATATTCGGCTCATTATTTTTTTCTTTTGCTTTTGCCAAATCTTCCTCGTAAGAGTTGAGATCTTTTTTAGTATAATTTATGGAAACATTTACTTCCTGCCAACCAAAATTATATGTCTCGCTTTCAAACTTTTTTATTATTTCCTCCCAATCATCAGAATTATCCCACAATCCCCAAAATTCCAAAGTCACTTCAATTGGTTTTTCGTCTTCTCTAATTATTTTTTCTTTATTAAAATCATAATAAGTCGTCACAAAAACATATCCCACGCCAAAGAGTGCTATTAATAAAAATATAAAGAATATAATTTTTAGTATTTTTTTAAACATTTTTTATTGACAAATATGCAAGATTGTTTATTATTAGAACATAATTGGAGGTGTAAGTAATTGGTAATATCATTTTTAGTGGTAGTGTTAATAACAATATTAATACTAATCGGATCCTTTTTCTTCGTCAAAGTTTTTGTTGATGATCAAAAGTACATTTCAAAGATAGAAAATAAATTCTTTGAAAAAGGAAAATTGATGACAGAAACTGAAATAATAGAAAGGCTTGATGAATTAAAGAAAGCTAAAAAGGAATACAAAAAAAACTTCGGATGCCTTAGCAATTCCCTTAAGATTGCTGGTGAAAAATTTGGATTAAAGAAGGCTTTAAAATCTTTGCGAGAGGAAAATATAAATTAATATTTTCTATTTGACACAGAAACACGCTGTGTCGTTTTTTTTAAATACTTTCAACTTTATAAACTTTATAGACTTTCCACTAACCTTATTCTACCTCATTTTCCTAAAACTTTCCAGCTTAATAATAATACTCCGAAACAGATTGCCAGATCGGCGATATTAAAAACAAATAAATTAAGCAAGTTAATATAATCAATTATATATCCGTAAAAAATTCTATCAGTTAAATTGCCAAAAATTCCGCCCAAAATTAAACTAAAAGCGATTGACAACGAAATCTCCCCCGCCCCCTTTTTGAAAGAGAGAGATATAAAATATAAAAGTAAAACTAAAAAAAGAAACAGAACAAAAACCAAATTAAAATTTATTGGCAAACCAAACAAGGCGTTGTAATTTTTGTAAATCTCAATTTCAAAAAATATTTTATTGATAATTATAAATTTAACAATTTGATCCAAAAACAAAACAGCCAAAGCAATGGCTGTAATTTTTTTTAAATCCTGCTGTTTATATTCTAAAAGCATTTTAAGAATATTATCGTTTTTTAGCGCTGCATTCAATACAAAGCACTGCCTCTGGCATCGCTTCCAGGCGTTTTGGATTTATTTTCTTTCCACACTTTGAACAAATGCCATAGGTGTTTTCCGAAGTTTTTTTAAGAGCGCCCTCAATATTTTGAAGTTCTTTTTCCAATTCATGTTCTACGGATAAATTGTCTTCGTAATTTGAAACTTCAATCGCGTTCTCGTCCTGATGACTTCCTATTTGCTGAAACTTTGTTTCGTAATCGCCTTTAACTTTTTTGCTTTTCTTGGCAAATTTTTGCAATTGTGAAATTATCGCCTTCTTGTGCGCGATTAATTTATTTTTAATTTTCTTTAAGTTCTTATTTTTTTCTTTGTTCATAGTTTTAGGTTTATTTATAAATTCTCACAAAAAATACACAGTTTTCACTGTGCTTATATTTTAACATTATTTAATTTTTAAATCAATATTTCTGTCAAGCCTGATTCATTTTAACGTATAAACAATAAGTATTGATAGATTGTGTAAAATTTAAATTTAATCAAATTAAAAAGGGCGTAGTTAAACTCCTTAATATTACTTTAGTAGTCGCTAGCCCTTTTTTAATCTTTATTTAGATTATTTCCCTTCTTCCAGGGTGTTAAAAAAAGAGAGGTGGCTACTTGAGCTTTACCTAAACACTAACACTAATGTTCAAATACAGCCCAAGTAACACATAATCATTTTAAAACAAAGATTATTTTAAGTTTCCTTTAAGTTTAAAAGAAACTTTTGATCTCTCACCATTATCGCGTAATCCTTAATTTTTTATTTTTTTATTTTTATTTTTTGTTTATCTTTTATTTTTATTTTTTAGATAAATTTTGAAAAGGAAAACGCTTCAAACAGTTAAGAGAAGATTAAACACAAAACAAACTGAAGCCATTTCGCTTCGAATTTTTCTTTATATGCAATCTACTTCCAATGTTCATTTTATTTATATATTATAAATAAAACTATGAGAGATTTGTTTTTTTAAAGAACATTCCGTTTTTTGTTTTTTATTCTCACCTCAATAACCCAAGTATAGCATTAAATTAAACTTTAGTCAAGTATTCAAACAGCTCCCTGTTATTTGCTAAAATAAGCCAAAGACAGTCTTTTAAAAATCAAATTTAAAAAGCAGTCCCGAATAATCGGGACTGCTAAATATTCATTTTATTAACAGGTTATCCACAGTTTACTTGCTTTTACCACTATCATCTTTTTTCTTACTCGTTTTTTTTACCTTTTCGTCTTTCTTTTCATCTTCCTTTTTCTTAACATTTTCCTTTTTATCAGTTTTCTCCGCTTTCTTTACGCTCTTTTTCTTCGTATCTTTTGTATCTTTCTTTCCGGTATCTTCTTTTTCATCTTTTTCTACAGTCTTCTTTTTAACATACGGCTTAAGTCCTAATCTATGTTCAGATGATTCAATTGAAATAATTTCAAACTCGTAAACTTTTCCAATTTCCATATCTTTAACCCCGCTACCGTCATCCAGTTTAGAAACATGAGCAAGTCCATGAATGTCTTTATCTAACTGAATAAACGCGCCGAATGGATTAATCTTTGTAACTTCACCTTTTACTTTCTGTTTAATTTTATATTTTCCATCTATCTTTTCCCATGGATCTTTCTCTAATGCCTTAATGCTTAGTGATATTCTGTCATCATCTATTCCAATTATTTTGCAACCTACTTTTTGCCCAACATTAAAGAATTTTCTTGGATCATCTATCAACTTCCATGCTAATTCGGAAATATGGACTAATCCTTCAAGATTTTCTCCGAATTTTACGAAAACTCCAAAATTAACTATTCCGCTAATTTCACCGTCAATTTCATCTCCAATTTGAAGTGAAGAAATTCTTTCTTTTTCTTTCTCTTTCTTGGTCGCTTTTTCGCTAAGAATTAGCTTTCCCTCTTCTTTGTCAATTCCAATTATTTTGACTTTCATATCCTTGCCCACTGTCTGCATTAAAAGCGATAATATCTTGTTTTTGTCGCCATCGCTCACTCTCGGATAATAATCACTGGAAAGCTGAGACGCAGGCAAAAACCCTATTATGCCAATTATTTTCACCATCAAACCACCCTTGTTCGCTTCAAGAATCTTTGTGGTAATAATTTCCCCTTCTTCCATCTTTTTCTCCAATTCTTTCCAAACCATTTCAAAACTTGTTTCTTTTAACGACATTTCCACATAACCATCTTCATTTTCCAAATCAACAACGGTTGCAGAAATAGAATCTCCCAACTTCAGATCGTTAAACATACTTAAGCCTTCAAACTTCCCGCAACCATAAATAGCCCCTGTTCCAACGGGACCAAGATCAACATAAATAATGTTGCTTCCTATTTCCATTACATTTCCTTTGGCAACTTCACCGACTTTTGGCAATTTCGGCGCGCTTTTGTCGTTTAGCAAATTTTCCATTTCTGATTTTGCGCTAAGTTTTTTCTTTAAACCTAACATATTTAATTGTTCTCCTTTCTTACTAAAATTTTTGATCTTGCAAATAAAAACAGCTATTTTCCTAAAAACAACTGGATTTTCCCAAAACCAATAGTAATAAAAGTATAATTTATAATTTATGTAATGTCAAGGCAGGCAATAAATAAAATAGACAGGGAAGTAGATATTACCTGAATTAAGACGATTTATCCAAAAATTTTTTCAAATCATCTGCCAATTCAGCTTTAAAAATCCTATTTTTTCCATTTAACAATTTTATATTTAATTCAATAGCATGTAAAAATTGTCTATCTAATTCTAAATTTTCATTTTTATATTTTTTAAAAAAATACTTTTTATCTCCCACAACAGGATAGCCAATCGCTTTCAAATGAACTCTGATTTGATGCATACGACCCGTTTTTGGTTGAACTTCAAGCAGCGTATAATTTTCAAAGTTCTTTATTGTTTTATAAATAGTTTTCGCTTCTCTTGATTTTATATTTTCTTTTTTCTTCGTATCTATAACTGTTTGCATATTTGGATTTGTTTTGGATCGTCCGATCTTTAAATCTATAACGCCCTCTGGCGGATTCACTTTTCCATAAACTAACGCCAAATAAACTTTCTGCGTTTTTCTATTTTTAAATTGATCTTTTAAAAATTCAAACGCCTGATTATTTTTCGCGACAATCATCACGCCTGAAGTGTCTTTGTCTAAACGATGAACTGTTCCGCACCTCTGCTCGTCTTCGCCAACTTCTTTTATTTTCTGGTAATGCTTAACCAAAAAATCAGAAACACTTGGACTTTTACTTGACTCCGCGTTCTGCGACAAAACTCCCGCCGGTTTGTTTATCACAATAACATCATCATCTTCATAAATAATTTTTATATTTCCTCCCCCCTTCAAAAAGGGGGCTGGGGGGATTTCGTCGCAAGGGGCGAGAATTTCTAAAATCTCCACTTCATCCCCCCTCTTCAAAATATAATCCGGTTTTATTTCTTTATCATTTACCAAAATCTCCTTATTTCTAATTCTTTTCTGCCAACTCGCCCGTGAATTTTCAGAATAAAAACTTGATAGAAATTTGTCTATTCTTTGGTTTGCTTGTGAGGGGGTTATTTTGATTTTTTTATTCATAACTTTATAAATTCAAATCTTTGTGGTATAATAATGATAGTTTATTAGTGGGGTTTGGTCAATGAAAATAGATTAATTGGGTTGGGTTAATAAGTTTGGATATAATTTGTTATATAAAGTTTTTTATTCGCCTACACGCAAACTTTATATAAACTGAATAAATAATTTATAATATGGAACTTAATGAAATTAAAATTATCAAATCCGACGAAAGGGGCATTATCTATGATTGTGGAAATTCTAGTTTCATCACAAGAAAGAAAGACACTATCGGCGCAGATCATACTCATAAAGATCCAGAAATTATTTATTTAATTAAAGGAAAAATAGAATTGACTATTGGTAATGAAACTCAAATCGTTAAAGCACCAATAATGTTCAAAATTAATTCTAATGTTTATCATAAAGTAGTTGCTTTAACTGATGTTGATTTCGTAATTGATAGAAACGGCAAATAAAAAACTCAAAAGAATTCTCGCGGGAACTGTTTTGTAAACAGTTCTCAATATTTTCCAAGCAAATAATATTTATGATATTTAAAAACAAAAGAAACGGATTGCAAATCCGTTCCCGCAAAGAAATAATTTAAAACCGCTCCATAAACAAAAGGCGGATTTTTTCTTGTAAAATTTCGTGGGCCCGAGAAGATTCGAACTTCTGACCTCTACCGTGTCGAGGTAGCGCTCTAACCAACTGAGCTACGAGCCCGGAGCATTTTAACATTTTAACATACTAATATTTTAACAATAGAAATTTTACATCTGTTAGAATGTTAGTATGTTAGTATGTTAAAATGACTTACTGCACATAAACATATCCTCTAATAACTCTGCTATTAACAGATAAAGTTCTAACACTCTTTCGTCCCCAACCGACATAATTCATTTCGGAAAGAGTAAGCATATTTCCATGAACGGCTTCAACATAAGCGACATGCCCATACCATCTATTCTCCGT
>JAGLIN010000155.1 GCA_023142975.1 Candidatus Parcubacteria bacterium | reverse complement strand
TAGATATTGTAATGTCAATCCCTTTAGCTTTTTGCTTATCTTAGAAAAAATAAATTTTTCTTATTCTTAATTTAGCATTTTTGTAAAAATTTGCAAGGGTTTTTGTTGGGGATAAGTGGATAAGTTAAAAAATAAAAGCGATTCGAAAATTCGATACCGCTTTTTTGTTTGGGGAGTTCAATAAAAATGAACTCCCCGTTATTTATAACGCTTATTTTCTTAACTAAGCGTCAATTTTTTTCTCTTTTTTTTCTTCTCCGGATACATCTCCCGGCAACTTAATTCCAAGCTTTTCAGCAAGTGGGGCTATTGCTGGTAATATGCCTTTTAGACCATCTGCCTTTTGAAGGAAACCGTCTATTGTCTGTGAAATTCCGTGTCCATTCATAAATTTTTCCGTCATTTTAACGACTGTTTCGGGGTCGCCATAGATGTTCATATTGGCTTTATTCATCATACTACCCAGTGCCGTTGCAAGAGCAATACCAACTTCTTTTTCGGCGTTGATTTTCAACTGTCCAAGGGTAAGCTCAACAGATACTTGCTGATGTTCGGATTTTGCCGCAAGTTCCGGCTTTAACACTGTCTCAACACGGTCCTTGTCAACTACTACCTGACGAGCAGATACTTCAACAGGCACCATTTGTTTGGCCTTATCACCTTCGGCTGCTTTGTCTTTGGTAATAAAATCGGCTTCAGCGGCCTTAGTTTTGGCTTCAAAATCAGCTTCAGCGGCTTGTTTTCTTCCCTCGGCATCCTTAGCTGTCGCATAGGCCTGAACATCCGCTTTCATTTGCTCTTCAATTCTTTCTTGCTCAACTTCTGCCTCTTTTGAGATTATATTTTGTTTTTTATCGCGTTCTGCTGATTCAAGAATTTTTACTGATTCCACATCTTGTCTTGCTTTTTCAGCAAGAGCTTCAGCTATTTGGCGTGCCTCTTCAGCTGTTGCCCGCTCAGCTTCTTTTTTGGCAATTGTAATCTCTTGATCACGTTCGGCAACTTCTACCGTTTTATTTTTTTCAACCTCCGCGGTATCAATCTTTTGTCTTTTTGCCACTTCTCTAGTGGACACTTCCTCTTCGGATTTTACGCCGGAAATTTGAATGGCATTTTCCTTTTCAATCGCTCGTTTGCCAACCGCCTCTTCACTGGCAAGCTCTGCTTCGCGAGCCATTTTATCCTGCTCAGCCTTGTAAGCACGAACATCGCGTTCTTGATTAGATATTTTAAATTTCAAATCCTGATCTTGCTCAAGAATCGCTTTTTCTGTTTCAACGTTTTTGCTCTTGATTGCAAGCTCGGCATTTTTTTCAAACTCATTGCGGGCAATTGATTGCTCCGAAATTACTTGCTGTAAATTTTTGAGACCTTGGGCGTCAAAAATGTTATCCGATTCCATAATTTTCATAGGAGCCTGATCTAAGGCCGATATGGTGCAGTCTTCTAGCTCCAAACCATTTTCTTTAAGCCCGTCTTTTACAACTTCTATTACTCCTTTTTTAAACTCATCACGCTTTAGATTAAGACCTTCTAAAACGCTTTTCGCGGCAACAGTTCTAAGCGCGTCTATTAACTTTTCTTTTTCAAGTTGATTAATGGCAGTTTGTTGTGCCTCCACTAATAATTCGCTATCCATTTGATCATATTTTTTGCCGCCGACTACTGCGGAAACCTTATCACCTAATGTTCTAGCCGCTGTCGCGATTCCCTCCTTGTCAGCCTTGACCCTGATATAAAATTCTGCCACAACTTCTGCGCGAAGTTTGTCAAGCGTGATTAATGAATCTTTCCCTGTCCTTTTAACTACGATCTTCATAGTCTCAAGAGAAACAGGAATAATTTCATGAAGAAATCCAATCACTATGCTCCCGTGATCCAAAATAATCTTACGACCACCTTGACCGGTACGAACAAAGGCAAGATTGCCTTTAGCCCGAACATATAGGCTGGCAAAAATAAGACCAATAACAGAAATAAAAATAAAGACTAGACCGGGAATCATCCAAAGAAAATGTATAAATCTAACTCCTGAATCAGAAAAATTTCCAGCTACTAGCGGCAATACACCAAGAACAACACCAAGAATCATCAATCCTGAAAGAATAGTTTTCATACCCATAGTATCTTTCCTCCTGCTTTTTCGGTAAAACTGCGTTTTTGTTTATCTCTAAAATTATCAACTTACAGTAAGTATTTCAGGCTTTTTAGCGACCACAAATATCTCTTTTTCTGATAAATACTGAAGGACTATAATCGGATTGTTCACACCGATAGGTTTATCATTCTTTGTTATACAATAAATAATATGTTGTGTCCCATGCTGATCTTTAACTCTCGCACTACCGCCATCTCTGTCAATTGACACCTTTGCCTCCCCGTATTTTCCAACTAGAGAACTTAATTCTACAGCAGAGCTTTCAGTTCTTGGAATCATTTTTGCAACAAGCATTGAAAGATAGCGCGTAACAAGCACACTGACGATAGTTGCAATAGCCAATGAAAACCAAAAATAAATTTGATAAGGAACAATTTTCATGCTTAGAAAAAAAGCATTTGCTGTAATTCCGGTAAAACCCCAAGTCATAAATAGCACAATAAAAATAATGCTTATTGGACATCTGCCAACACCAAGAAAACTT
>JAGLIN010000154.1 GCA_023142975.1 Candidatus Parcubacteria bacterium | reverse complement strand
GAATGAAGAATTAGACATCATTTGGTCAGAAGGAGCTATTTATAATATCGGCTTTGAACGTGGCCTTAACGAATGGCGAAAATTCTTAAAAATCGGTGGCTATATTGCTGTTTCGGAAGCGTCGTGGTTTACTGATGAGCGACCAACTGAGATAGATGAATTTTGGATGGATGCTTATCCTGAAATAGACACTATTTCGAACAAAGTTGAAAAAATGCAAAAAGCAGGATATATCCCTGTTGCTACTTTTATTCTGCCAGAAAACTGTTGGACTGAACATTTCTACGCTCCACAAGTTTCTGCACGGCAAGTCTTCCTGAAGAAATATGCGGGTAATAGAACTGCCGAAGAATTCATAGCAAATCAACGTCATGAAACTCAACTATACTACAAGTATAAAGAGCATTACGGCTATGTGTTTTATATAGGAAAGAAAATTTAAATAAACGGCTATTCCCATGAAATACATAATTCTTTCTATAATCCTGTTTTTAATAATTTCATGCACAATGACAAAAAAGATAAAAAGTAGTAATGGCATTTCTGAAAGTCAATATTTCGAAATTAATAATACGCAACAATATGTACTCATTAGGGGTCATGATGTAAATAATCCTGTTTTACTTTTTTTGCATGGTGGGCCGGGAGCATCTGAAACTAGCATGCTTCGTAAATGTAACAGCGAATTGGAAAAACATTTTACTGTTGTATATTGGGATCAACGAAATGCAGGAAATTCATACGACAAAGAATTCCCTAAAGAAGAGATTAAAGTTCAAAAATATATTCAGGATGCAGATATTTTAGTAAAGTATTTAAAGACGAGTCTTTTTCAATCGAGGAAGCAGAATTGAGTGAATTTGAAAAGCAATTCCCATTTAAAGAAAAACTAGTAACCGAAACACAGTTTAAACATTAAACTCACACAAGGAACTGAAATGAAATTAGAAGATTTTGGATATAATGACAAACTTGATAAGTTATGGATTGAGAAAAACCTCAAAGACTTTGAGATTGGCAGGGTAATTTCGGAACATAAGGAAAAATATATTGTCAAGACAGAAAAGGGAGAATTTGAAGCCGAAATAACAGGGAATTTGCGGTTTTCGGCAAAAAATCGTGAAGATTTTCCTGCTGTGGGTGACTGGGTTGCATTGACAACTTATGATTCTGACTTTGCGATTATTCATAAAATACTACCACGATTTTCAATTATTTCAAGACAGGCTGTTGGTCAATTTGGAGAAATACAAATAATCGCAACAAATATTGATTATGCACTATTAGTTCAAGCTGTTGACAGGGATTTTAATATTAATAGGCTTGAAAGATACCTGACAATTTGCTATTCATCCAAAGTAAACCCGATAATTGTCCTAACGAAAACTGATTTGATAAATGAACAATCACAAGCTGAAATTATCGAAAGTATAAATCAACGTATAAATAATATACCAGTTTTTGCAATTAGTAATGAAACACAAGATGGATACGAAGCCTTAAAACTGATAATTGAAAAGGGTAAGACTTTTTGTATGCTTGGTTCTTCTGGAGTTGGAAAATCTACTTTGTTGAATAATCTCTCTGGAAGGACTATAATGAAAACAGATGCAATTAGTCAAAGTACCAACAAAGGTAGACACGTTACCAGTCATAGAGAATTAATTGTGTTGGAAAATGGCGGAATACTTGTTGACAATCCTGGAATTAGAGAAGTCGGAATTGTTGATACAGCCTATGGATTGGAGACCACATATGATATAATATACAGCTTTTCTCAAAATTGTAAATTCAAAGATTGTACGCATATAAACGAGACAGGGTGTTCGGTTCTTGAAGCTGTTAAAAATGGAGAGATAGACAGAAGTTCATACGAAAATTACCTAAAAATGGAAAAAGAGAAAATCCATTTTGAATCATCGGTTATTGAAAAACGAAAAAAGGATAAGGATTTTGGGAAAATGGTAAAGAACTATAAAAAAGACAAGAGTAAAAACAAGTACTAAACAAACGCATGCGCAAATACAGCCAAAGGATGAGAAGTGATAGATAGCGGATATTATTTCAATCTCTTTCGAATATACTGAAGAAATAATGTTGGGATAGAGGAAGTTTTTAATGGGCAACATAAGCAGAAGAAAATTTATAAAAAATAGTGCTATG